>JABMPG010000714.1 GCA_013203855.1 bacterium | reverse complement strand
CGTCAAATGCGGGGGTTAATCCGGGATTGTGAGTGGGGAGGTCGGCTCAGGGGCAATTCGAGACCCAAAACAGACAAAGCCGCCCGGATGAGGCGGCTTTCTTGAAGTCGATACCCTCGAGTATCGTCTGGTCGGGGTGGCCGGGCTCGAACCGGCGACCTCAGCGTCCCGAACGCTGCGCGCTACCAACTGCGCCACACCCCGGCAGTCGAACGCATATTTCTACCGGGTTTCGAGTATAGTGTCAACTCTGGATTTTGGAAAATCCCGGCGTGGGCGTGTTCCACAGACACATCGCAATTGGCGAAACAACGCTTCAAGCGGGTCTGAGGGCCGGACCGCGAAGCGTCTACGCTTTGAAAGAGATCACCCAGTCCAGCGATCGGGACCGCGAGGCAGTCAGCCGAAGTTTGACCGTACGGTCGCGGGCGATCTGAGTGGTCTCGATGCGGACGTTGCGCCCGATGCGGCCGCGGCCCCTTGCCTTCTCTAGTTTCCAGCCTTTCGGGACGTGGACCGTCAGGTTGCTCGTCTCGCCGCCGACCAAAAGGCTCCGACCGCTCAACTCGTTCCGTTTCGGATCCCACTTGAGGTCTTCCAGTTCGACCGCGCCTTGGGTGAGGTGACGGTCGGTGGAGAGCAGTTGGGGGCGGTCGAGTTTTTCGTGGACCGCGAGGAGGAGGTTGGACTTGGCCGGGATCTCGAAACGGGCCTCTTCCAGAAACTCGCCGAGGAACTTCCCGTTCCAGAAGTCGTACAGGAGGAATTCCTTCTCCGGGGCGAGTCCCAGATCGGCGAAGCGAAGCTGGACGACGTGGGCTCGGGGGCCGAAGTTGAAGAGGGAGACCACGTCCCACTGGCCGAAGGGGCGGCGAATCTTCAGATCCCAGATTGGTCGCGGCTCGTAGATCGGGTAGAGTTCGAGGGGATGCGCGTCGCAGACGGGAAGGCATCTCTGCATGAGCCAGAGGCGGTCGGGCGGCAACTCGGCAAGCTGGTCCGCAAAGAAGGTGACCTGGCCGGGCAGCGCGACTACGGTCGCGGCGAGGCGGGCCAGTTCGGTGGGGGCGTAGGCGCCGGCCATGATGGTGTCGGGGTCGTTATACCAGATGATTCCGTGTGTGAAGAGTTGACTGAGACTCACGAGGGCCTGGTCCAGATAATTGGACCATTTCGGGGGGTGGTTGGGGTGAACGATGTCGGCCCCGATACGGGCGGCGTCGGCGAAGGCGACTTCCGGGCCGGTATAGTGGCCCTGACAGGCGAGGAGAGTGCTCTCTTCTCCGATCCCGGCGCGGATGGCTTCCAGCCACTCGCGGAGCGGCTCGGGGCAGTCGTACTTGAAGGCCTGGCGGACTTCGGGATTCTCGAAGAAATGGGCGCTAAGGTTGGCTCCCCGTCCCGAGATGCCATCCGTCTTGAAGAATTCGTAACCCCACTCGCGCGCCATCGTCCAGTGCGTGTGCTGGGTGAACTGGACCGCGGGCGGCTGGGAGGGATCGAGCAGGAACCGGCCGTTCCAGTTGTGCATCGGCTTGCCGTCGGGCAGGTGCAGAAACCAGTCGCGGCGAGAGTTATAGAAATCTTCGTCCCCGGTTCCGAAACTGACGGCCCAGATGCCGGGCTTGAAGCCGAGTTTGCGGATCTGGTTTGCCAGCCACTCCATGCCGTTTGGGAACTGCTCGGGGTGGGACCGCAGGGTCAGGTTATGGAAATTGCTGACGGGCAGGTTGTCCGAGTTATCCTGCCAGGATTCGATGGACCAGATTTCGAGACCGTAGGGCTTGAGATGCCGGGCTCCGAGGCGAGCCTCGGCGAGGTTCTCCTCCTCGCCGGCCTGGTCGAAGTAGGTGTTCCAGGACATCCACCCGCTCGGGGCCTGGGGCACGCGGCCCTTGTCCAAGGGTTTGTACCAGGGCACCCAGCGGGAGCGGTAGTAATCGGGCAAGACTTCGATGACAATTTCGGAAGTTTCGCTTTGGTCGCTTCGGGCCTCGAGGATAACGCCGAACTGCTGCGTGTGCTCCGAGACGGGATAAGTCTCAAGCCGGGCGGTAGAACCGGAGAAACGGAGGGCAGTGTCCGTTTCCACATCGAAGAGGGAATCGTTCAGAAGGCTGTCCGCGGGGCCCGAAGCTATCTGGACAACATCCGACGCGCGGGCCGGTCGGGTGCGACAGGCGAAGGCGTTCTTGCCGAAACCGATGGTTGCCTCGAAACGCAACAGGCCCTGGTAGATCTGAGGGGGGCGTTGGGCAAGGCTGAGCTGAATTCTGTCCGCGGATTGGCGGATGGAGAGGTATCCCTGGCAGTCGCCGTTGGGGTCGACCAGCCAGAGCCTCTGGGCGCCTTTGAAGGCGGGCGGCGAGATCCGCCACTCGTGAGACATGTCGCCATCGAGTCTATGGAAACACAGCCGGCCCTGAAGCGAGATTCCCCGGTCGGGTTGGCTGAGAACCATCTCTTGGTTCTCGGGATCGAAGTCCACCATCCACCCGCTATGCGCGCGCAAATCCAGACTGATATCCATGTATGGGAGCCTCCCCTTTTCCTAGTAATTACCACAGTCCGGGGAATCTCCACAATCTCAAACGTCTTTGCGCTCTAATTCCCGTCCCAAAGCCCCCTCCCTCGACGCCAATCCCTCCATCGTCGACCAGATTATCTGCTTTCCGAAACTTCGGGGAAAGTGGTCGCGACCGCACCCGCCTGCGGGGACAGATCCTCATCGAGCGAAAGGAAGACTATAGGGCCAGGAACGAGCGCAGCTCCGGGGAGACCCACCTCTCCGATGTTCTCTGGGATCTCCACCGCAAGAGCGGCCGGCGCCGGGATTCCGTCCCGGCCTTCACCGCCCCGACCCACCTCAAGGGCACGGCGGGGCTCGACACTCTCGATCGACTTCTCCTGTCCACCCTCTCCTGTTTCCCGAAAAATCGGTTCTGGGCCGAACAGAGACTCAACCCGATGGATTTCCGCGAGACCTGCGGAATCGGGATCTGGCCCAAGGAAGTCACCCAGGCCCTCGCCCGCGCCCGTCTCACCGAGCGCGGCTGGAAAGGAGAAACCCTCACCGAAGACCCCGAATCCCTGGTCGCCGCCGGCGGCCCCCTGATCCGATGTCTGAGGCTACTGGCTGTGGCAGGGGCTGGATCGTTCTAACGTCGAGCGTCAGCCGCTCCAGGCGGATGGACGCGATGGTTAGGGATTCCCGCCTTCTTCTTGAAGGTGTTTCTCAATCAAAGAGACAACACTGCTTCTTTTCTCGTCTCTGGCGAAATCGAGTGGTGTTTTCCCATTGTTGTTCGGAATCATCGGATCAGCACCATGGTTTAACAAGATAGGAATCACATCCATATAGCCGACGCGAATCGCGTCGTGAAGCGGTGTATCTCCCTGGCTATTCTTCGCATTTACGTTGGCTCCATGTTCTATGAGGGATTCTGTTACTCCTTTGCTGAAAGTCGCATAATGTAAAGGCCCGTTGCTGCCGCCATCGATATCGACAACGTTGACGTCCGCACCATTATCGATCAGGAGTAGGGCAAGAGCGGCATAGTCCGCAGGAGTCCTGCCCCCCTTGCGGCGACCATGTCTTTCGAGAGTCATGGTAAGTGGACACATACTGGTCTGGTGTTTGCCGTCGACTACATGAGCACAGAGGTCAACATCAGCGCCGTGATCTATTAGCAACTTGGCCATGTCCGAAGGACCTTCGTAGGCCGCGGCACACAGCGCTGTGAGCCCGTAATCATCCACACCATTGGCATCCGCGCCGGAATCGAGCAGGGCTTTAACCCGACTCACGTCGCGACTACGAATGGCTTCATGAAGCGTGCCCTTGCTGCAGCCTGCGGTTAGAAGAATCAATAAAGAGAATGCTGCGTAAATAGAATACTTGCACATAGCTGTGATTCCTCCTTCCCAACGGTATGCGTCTCACCTGCTCCCGATCGACCGGTCGGGAGAGCTCCCCTTGAGGAGGATCTGCCGCGATATCCAGTTTCTTTGTCATCTATGCCTAACGCCGTGAATGACCATCAAATCAAATCGCGCGCGATTTGATTTGTATGTGTCGATTCATTTGTTGGCCAATAATCTCAGAGGCCTTCTTTCGCACCTCTACGGAAAGGTCAGTATGAAAGAGACCATAAAGGTTTTGATTTCTAACGAGGTGCTGGAATTTGCGGAAGACTGAGTCGCCAATACTGTCCTCACACATGGCGGCCATAACAGCCCCTTCCGCCAGCCGTAGGCGACAGTACTTGTCTTCGTCGGTGGTCGATGCTGCTAGTACTCTGACCACCCTAGAATGTCGGGTACAGCCGACGCAATTTGATGCGTGCATCCTTTGTTGTAAACTGCCAATTCACCTTGCAGGCTTTGTTGTTGCGATCGTTCTGCCAAGCCTCGACTTCGCGCGCCAGCGCCGCTATGTCAGGGATGCGCCGGTCCAAGCATTGACGGCTGAGAATGCTCAGTTCAATTTCGGCCATATCCAGCCAGCTGCCGTGCTTGGGCGTGAAATGAAATTCCAGACGCGACAGCAGGCGCCGGGCCTCTTCGGGCGGAAAAGCCTCGTACAGCGAGGCGCCGGAATGGGTATTCAGGTTGTCCATCACCAGATGGACCTTGCGTGCCTGCGGATAATCTTCATCGAGTAGCCGGCGGACCTGCCACGCCCAGTCCAGGCGTGTCTTGCCTTCGGTCACGGCCACGCGCCGCCAGCCGCCTAGCGGCTCGAACAGCATGAAGATCGTCGCCACGCCGTTGCGCTTGTAGAGCGTATCGAAGCGCTCGGGCTGCCCCGGCAGGGGCGGCAGTGGTTCGATCACCTCTTGGGTTAGTTGCTTGGTCGTCTCATCGATACACACCTTCGGTTCATCGGGATCATACGGCAGTTGATACAGTTCCAGCGTGTTCTCCATCGCATAAACGAACTCGGCATTGTGCTCCGGCGGAATGCACCACTCCTTCTTCAGCCAAGGCTTGATCTCGTTTTTTTTAGCGTCTGGCGCACCGTTTCGCGCCCCAGCGACTCGACCACTTCCAGCTCCACCATCCGGTCGGCCAGCAACCGGATTGTCCAACGCCTGTAGCCTTCTGGCGCCGGCGTGCAGGCGATAGCGATCAACTTCGCCTCGGCCGCGCCGTCCAGCTTGTGCCGGGGCTGCTTCAGTTGAGGCGCTCGATTCTCCAGCGCATCGCGCAGCCCGTGCTCGACCAAACGCTGGCGAATACGCTCCACCGTCCGCACATTCACGCCAAAACTCCCGGCAATGCGTTCGTCCGTCCATCTTGGCCCGTGCGCGCCCTGGTCGGCATGCAACAAAATCCGCGCGTGCTGAATCTTGCGCGCCGCCGTCTTGCCTTTCTTGACCAGCCCCTCCAGTTCCTTACGCTCCTCCAAACTCAGCTCCACCACATACTTCTTGCCCATGGGATTCATGACGGGCTACCTTGTCAGCAGGAATGGTTGCAGCGGGAACGGTAGCGTTCACAAGTACAACCATAGCCCGACAAACACGTACGGTCAATGTACTAGTGTGGTGCGTCTGACGCTTCTTTACACGGGTGCGCTTGAAGCGGTCTCGGAATTGGGAACATGTGGATTCCATAGCGCCCGAGCCTTTGGGGCAGCCTTCCCGCTGGCAAAGGGCCCATCAGTTTGTTCTTCATGGGAAAGGGCCTCACTGGTATGAGATCAAAGCCAGCCCCAAGGCACCCGTGAACTCAACACCCCTCCAGTTCCACCAGGGCTGCGGCAATCCGTTCCTGGGCCTCCCGGCGGGCCCGGAGTTGTCGCTTGCCGACGGGATAATCCTCCATACGGATCGGCGGCAGGAAGGTGATGGTCACGGTGGAAGTGCGGGCCAGAAACGATCCCCGTCCCCCCAGCCGTTCGGTGCCTGTCAGACACACGGGAAGGATGGGCAGGCCGGTGGCTTCGGCGACCGCGAAGGCCCCGGACCGGAACGGCCGAAGCGCCCCGTTGCGACTGCGGTGTCCTTCGGGGAAAAAGAGAAACGTCACGCGCTGCCGGGCCAGCTCCCGGGCATCGCGCACAATATCTTCGAGATCACGGCTTTCCACGTCATAGTATCCGGCCAGGCGCATGTAGAGCCCCAGGATGGGAAGCCGGAAGGGCCAGGACCGGACAACGACCTGGATGTTGGGCCGGGGGATGAGGGTGCAGAAGAAGATGTCGGCGAATGAACGATGGTTGGCCACGGCCACGAAGGGCCCGTCGGGCACGTTTTCGAGTCCCCGGCGGCGAACGCGGACGAGGGGTCGAGCGAAGTTGACCTCCGCGCGGCCGAAGAAATAGTTGAAGATCCGCCCCGCGTCACCCCTGCCCCAGCGGGTAAATAGGCGAGCTGCGAGAAACCAGAGCGGGCTGAGCGCGAAAAACAGGAGTGCCGGCACGGCCAGAAGCAAGAGAAGGACGGCGTTGAGCAGGTAAAGCGAGACGCGTCCCATGGCGGTAGGATCAGGCCGGGGGGAGGTTCTGACGTTTGTAATCGATGAAGTCACAGACATCCTGAATCGTGCGGATCGCCCGGATCTTCTCCTCATCCACCGAGCGGACCACTTTGAAGTCAAACTCCTTCTCAAGAGCGACGACGAGGTCCACGCTATCGAGACTGTCGAGACCCAGCTCCTCGTAGAGTTTGGCCTCGCAGGCCAACTGGCCAGGATCCAGTTCGAATTCGTTGACCAGCACGCGCTGGACACGGGTCAGAATTTGGGGGTCGGTCATAGAACAGCCCTTTTGAGTGCCATAACAGTGTTGGTGCCCCCGAAGGCGAAGCTGTTCTTGAGCAGAACGTCCACATTGCTGGACTCGAGACAGGAAACATAATCAAGCCCGAGACAATCTTCGCCGGGCTCGTCCAGGTTCAACGTCGGGAGCAGGAAACCCTCCTGAAGCATGGCGACGCACGCGATCAACTCAAGCGCGCCGCTGGCACCAAGAGTGTGGCCGATATGGCCTTTCAGGCTGCTGACGGGTACGCGACCCTGTCCGAAAACCTGCCGGATCGCTTGCGCCTCCGCCTGATCGCCCACGATGGTTCCCGTCCCGTGGGCGTTGACGTAGCCGATAGAATCCGGCATGAGCCCCGCGTTGTCAAGCGCATTATGGAGACAGCGCACGATCGATTCCTGGTGGGGCTGAGCCATGTGAGCCCCGTCCGTCAGAGCCGAGAATCCGGCGATTTCGGCCAGAACGGGGATGCCGCGCCGGCGAACCGACTCCTCGGATTCCAGGACCAGGATTCCGGCCCCTTCCCCGACCACCGTGCCGTCCCGGTTTCGGTCGAAGGGACGAGGAGTGGCGGTCGGCCGGTCGTTGTACTGGCACGAGGCGGCCTGGATCAGGTCGAAAACACCCGCCACCATGGGATGAAGTTCTTCTGCTCCGCCGCAGATCATGATGTCCTGCTGGCCCGCCGCGATCGCTTCATAGCCTAGGCCCACCGCCAGGGTCGACGCGGCGCAGGCGGCGTTGGGGGCCAGAACCCGGCCGTTGATCTCGTGCTGGTGGGCAACATTCGCCGCGCAGGTGTGGCCCATGATCTGAAAGAAAATGCCGGAGGGCAGACCGCTGGCGGTGCGTTTGCGAAGGTAATGATCGAAGGCTTCCTCCAGAGACCGGACGCTTCCGATAGTCGAGCCGATAGACACGCCAGTGCGGCCGTTGGAGAGGAGATCGGGCGGAAGACCGGCGGACTGAATCGCCTCGTTGGCGGCCACGGAGGCCATCAGGGCGAGGGGACCCATCGAGCGGCGGTACTGGCGAGGGATGGACTTTGGCGGTATCGGCTCCGGAAGGGGTGCGGCGACCCATGTCCCCATCTCCTGGACCTGGTCTTTCCATTGGTCGGTCATGCTCCGAACGGCGGACCGGCCCGATCGGAATCCGGCGATCAGCGCGGATGCCCCTGTTCCGTAAGGGGAGACTGCTCCCCGGGCCGTGACAAAAACCCGTCTCATCTTGCCTTCTGTACCTCCTCCCACAGAGTTTTCCATCCTATAATTCGAGAGACGGCCTGATAGGCCGACACGACCGCGCCGAAGAGTCCGGGCGCGGTCGTGCTCTGACCGGCCTGATAGAGCCCATGCAAAGGCGTGTGG
>JABMPG010000713.1 GCA_013203855.1 bacterium | reverse complement strand
CGGTAGAGGTGGCCGTCAAAGCCGCCTTGACGGGACATCTCGTTTTCAGCACCCTGCACACCAATGACGCCCCCAGTACCGTCACCCGAATGGTCAACATGGGCGTCGAGCCCTTCCTGATAACAGCCTCCCTGAACCTCGTCGTAGCCCAGAGACTCGTACGGCGAATCTGCAAGCACTGCGGCGAAAAATACGCCCCACCTGAGGAAATACTCACATCCCTCGGAATCACCGATCCGAATGTCCTTTTCAACCGGGGCGAAGGCTGTGCCGATTGCAGCGGAACAGGATACCGGGGTCGCGTAGCCCTCTACGAACTGCTCACAGTCACCGAGACAATCCGAGACCGGGTTATGGACGGAGCGACCTCCACGCAGCTCAAACGAGTCGCCATCGAGGAAGGAATGAAAACCCTCCGCAGCTCCGGCATTCAGAAAATCCAGGACGGAGTTACCACCCTCGAAGAAGTCATGTCAACGACCGTCGCGGACGACGTTTGATCAACCCCGCCCATGGCGGCGAAAAATTCTGAAGAGATAGACCAACTCCGCCGAAAAGAATAGAGATAAGATGAACCGCCGCTGTCGCCCGGGGCGGTCAAAGTGTTCATAGGAAGAGGAACCGACTATGGCTATGTTTCAGTACGCGGCGCGCACTGCCCAAGGGCAAATGGTCAATGGCGCTATGGAGGCAGGCTCCCAAGGATTGGTTATCAAGCAACTCCGGGAGAAGGGTCTGATCCCCACCCTGATCGAAGAAGGCGGCAGCGCGGCGACAACCCGCCAACAAAGGGCCAAATCGGGCCGGGTCCGCCTGGACGACCTCGTCGTCTTCTCCCGTCAGTTCGCCACCATGATCCGCGCAGGTCTTCCCCTCATCGAAGTCCTCAACATCCTCAGCGAACAAGCCGAAAAAGCCACACTGAAACAGGTCCTCAAGCAAATCGAGCACGATGTCGAAGCCGGCGCCTCCCTAACGGAGGCCCTTCAGAAACATCCACGGATTTTCAGCAATTTCTTCATCAGCATGGTCAAAGCCGGCGAGGCGGCTGGTATGCTCGCCTCGATCCTCGACCAAATCGCCGGATATCTCGAAAAACTCGCCTCCCTCCAACGCAAGATCCGATCAGCCATCATGTACCCTGCGGTCGTCGCGACGGTGGCCCTGTGCATCACGGTATTCCTCCTCATCGCCGTCGTGCCCGTTTTCGAGGATATTTTCGATTCCATCGATGGCGAACTCCCCGTGCCCACCAAGGTGGTCATGCTCATGAGCTACGCCGTTCGAGAACACTTTCTGATCGTAGTCGGAACCCTCGCGGTCAGCCTGGTAGTCATGTGGCAATGGAAAAAGACCCCCACCGGACGGCGTTTCATCGATAGACTGAAACTCCGACTCCCCATCTTCGGCCCCCTCCTCCTCAAAGTGAGCATCTCGAAATTCTCCCGCACCCTAAGCACCCTGATCCGGTCCGGAGTCAACATCCTGTCCGCCCTGGATATCGTCGCCGCCACCGCCGGAAATTCCATTGTCGAGGACGCTATCGCCAAAACGCGAATCTCAATCCAGAGCGGCGAAAGCATCTGCAAACCACTCGCCGACAGCAATATCTTCCCCCCCATGGTCACCCGCATGATCGACGTGGGAGAGCGCGTCGGTTCCCTCGAAAGCATGCTGGCAAAGGTGGCCGACTTCTATGAAGATCAGGTCGACTCCACCGTCGCCGGCCTGACATCGCTCATCGAACCCCTTCTCATCGTATTCCTCGGCGTCGTCATCGGCTTTATCGTCATCGCCATGTTCATGCCACTCTTCAAAATGATCGAATACGTGAAATAGCCCCGCCCAAATCCCTGAGACGAAAAGCCCGGCGGCAATTTCCCGCCGGGCCTTTCTTTTTCGCATCACGCCTATGTGCTACAATCCTCAGGCCATGTCAAAGGCTGAAGCCCTGAAAAACCTCCTCAAAGATCGCGCCCTCCGACTCGGATTCCAACTATTCGGCGTCGCGCCGGCCCGACGCCTCGAAGCCGACCTCGAAAGATACCACTCCTGGATCGAAGCCGGACGCCACGGAAGCATGACCTGGCTGACTCAGGATTGGGAATCGCGAGCCGACCCGGCGCCCCTCCTGCCGGGGGCCCGATCAGTCCTTGCCCTCGGAATGTCCTACGCCCAGAAAGTCCCGAATCTCTCGAAAGCATCCGGGCATCCCGAAGGCCGCATCGCCCGGTTCGCCCTCGGACAGGATTACCACGCCGTCCTGCTCCCCCGACTGGAGGAACTCGCCGCGTTCCTGCGAGACACATCGCCCCACTGCCACACCCGCTGTTGCGTGGACACTACGCCGGTCCTGGAACGAGCTTTCGCCCGAGAAGCCGGCCTGGGCTTCATTGGACGGAACAACTGCCTCATCCATCCCGTCCACGGCTCCTGGTTTCTCCTGGGCCTCGTGATCATCACCGATGAACTGCCCATCGACCAGCCCCTGGAAACCCTTTGCGGCGACTGCACAGAATGCCTCGAAGCCTGTCCCGGCAAGGCCCTCGTCGCGCCCTGGACCCTCGATTCCCGCCGCTGCCTTTCCTGGTGCACCATCGAGAACAAGAAAAACGTCCCCAGCGACCTGGAGCGACCGCTGGAAGACCGGCTTTTCGGCTGCGACGCATGTCAGGAGGCCTGTCCCTTCAACCGCGCCCCTCTCCCCTGCTCCGAAAAACAGCTGCGGCCCGACGGCTCAGACGACCTGCCTGAAGAACGCTATACCCTCCAAAACATCTTCGCTCTCGGAAGCAACCGTGAATTCCAGCGGGTCTTCAAAGGGACGGGGCTGTTGCGTCCTCAACGAAAAGGGCTGATCCGGAACGCGGCCACCGTCGCCGCCAATCTAGGACGCCAGGATCTCGCCCCTGCCCTCCGGAATCTCGAATCCGGAGATCCCTCCGAATCCGTGCGCCAAGTGGCTCGAGCCTCCCTGCTTCGCCTCTCCCCCACTGCCATCTCCTGATGGATGATGAACGGGCGCATCTTGATCACGCCACATCGTCGGAATGAGGGGCCAGAAGATCCTCTGGGTGGCGAGTGCGCACTCAGATTCCGAAACTCAATGTCCCCCGCCGACCTGCGCTTCTTGCCGCGTAGCGGTTCCCATACCCGCAAGGGCGCGTTCAGGCGGGAATCCAGATTCGTTTGGCCACGATCGTCTCCGCGTCTGTCGGCAACCGCAGGGGCGTTGGCGTCTTGGTGAAGAAGATGAGCCCCTTGTAGGCGGTCAGGTACTGGTAATTCGTGGAGAACAGGCCGCCTTGTGCGCAGACCACAAGGGGTGCCTGTGCCTTGTCCAGGATGGATGCGAAATCACGGGGCTCCACTCTTACGATTGCTCCACTGGCTTTGATGGCGTTGGCAATCGCGGCCGCGGCGGCCGCTCCCGAAGCACCCGCCGCCCCTTCTGTTGCATAAGCCATGATCGTATCCTCCTCGGAATGATGGTCAGTGTAGGTTGTCGCTTCGGATGCTTTCAAGAGGTATTGACTGCCTCAAGACTGAAGCGTCTAGAGGACTCGGCGCATTCCGAGCATGCAGGGGGTCCTTTTGTGAACGGGAAGGAGTGCGGCGACAACCGCGCCATTGTAGGCAATAGCCGGAATGGCGGTCAAGTTCAAATATGACGTTGTTGTACACTGGGCGCATCTTGAGCACGCTACATCGTCGGAATGAGGGGCCTGAAGATCCCCCGGGTGGCGAGTGAACACTCAGATTCCGAAACTCAATGTTCCCCGGCCTGCGCTTCTTGCCCCGCAGCGGTTCGACAGCCGGGCCGGGGTGGCAACCGGGAGCGCCGATCCCACACTGACTGCTCTCGAGTCTGTTCGCAGCTTCGCCAAGATGCGCCCGTGATCAACAAATCTATCGCTTTTTTCTTGACAACAGCAAATACGCTGTTGTAGGTCTGTTACTATTCAGTCGGTTTGTCCGACTGAATGGACGTAGCGGGAGTTGGCTGAAGACGTGGAACACCTATCCTGCCTGAATTGCCTTCTCACAGGCATCGCTTCCGAAAAAAGCGCGGCTACGTGTTCCTGTTCGGGAGAACGTCAATAGCGTCTTCAGAATACCAACTTCTCGTTCGTGCCAACTCCAGTCGCAAAGAGGTGCAGAGATGGTCGAAGGAACTGTGAAATGGTTTAACGACAAGAAGGGCTATGGCTTCATCGAGCAGGAAAACGGCGAGGACGTCTTCGTCCACTACTCCGCGATCGGCCAGGACGGCTTCAAGAGCCTTTCCGAGGGCGACCGGGTCCAATTCGAAGTATCGACGGGGCCCAAGGGACTTCACGCCCTGAACGTAATCAAAGCCGACTGATTTCCCATCAATTGCCCCTCAAGTTCGTAGGGCTCCGGGACGATAAGTGGATCAGGATATCTG
>JABMPG010000712.1 GCA_013203855.1 bacterium | reverse complement strand
CTTCCGTGAATTTGTTTCCCCCACACCCCCTTCAACAGAGTCCTTGTCTTTGTCCTTGTCCTTGTCCTTGTCCATAACCCTTCCGGGAAGGGCATGGGAACCCTTCGGGAACCCTTCCGGTAAACAGTCAAAAAGACCATGCTTCTCAGCCGCCTTGATCGCCGACGTGTGCCCGTTGCACTTCCGGGAAAGGTTCCCGTACTGGAACCGGATGAATGTGGTCAGGAGATATTTGCCCGATTCGAGCCGCCTAATCCGATCCCCAAAAGCCGCCAAATCTTCATCCGAAACCGGCTGGCCGATCTGGTAGGACGCGAGGCCAAAATTTGTGTCCCAAACACCTGCCGGATCACACTTGAGAAGCAGGTAATACCAGAAGGATTTTAGCCGTGGATCAAGAGCCTCGAACCACTCTTTGTCAACTAACCCGGTGTCTATGAATCGCTTGGACATAGCCTACTCTTCCAGTCTGGATCGAAACTGACGGTTGAATTCCTGTCGCTCTGGTACGGATAAGTCACGGTCACCACGGGCGGGGAAAGGAGCGGGAACCCCACCCGTGGCAGCCTGCAACGCCGTGTCCACCTCAGTGGTGCTCACTGTATGTTTGGCGGGCTCAGTAACGGCGTGGTCCCCTGGCACAACACAAAGGCCCGACGCAGGGGCATCGGGCGAGATTGGAGTAGTCTGATATGGATCGGTCGCTTGCAGGCGGGCTATCAGCGTCTGGATCCCGTAGTGCAATTCCGCCTGTTCGTCCGGGTCGAGGTCGCCTGGGGTATCGTCATCCGGCGCCAGATCCCGCACGGCATGAGCATTCAGGCGGGCCAGGACAGTCAGACAGTCCGACAAGCCATCGAGCACATCCCAGCCGTTGCAGATGCCACCCGGGGAGTCTTCGCCAGGGGTCTCGCAGAGGAACGATTTGAGGCTGAGCAACCCGTTTCGGACGGCGAACCGGGCGAAGCCGACCCCGCCAACGATCCCGATCTTTTCCTTGATGGTCGTGCAGTGGTTCTTGACAGTCGGTTCCGAGATAAACAGTTGAGCGCCGATTTCCCCGTGCGTGTACCCCTGAGCGCGCAGAACCAGAATTTCAGTTTGCCGGGGGGAGAGTGCTTTGTGGTCCAGTGTAGGCATGTAATTTCCGTACTATGCACAACGGGAAAGTAGAACGGCTTGACTGCGGACTACGGGTAACCGATACTGCTGGGCATACTCCCTACCTGCTCCTGCTCCTGCTCAGGCGACTTTCGCGGAATCGAAGATCTCCGCTACGCGCTCTTCCCCCAGCCACTTCTCGAGGTCGGTTCGTGTTGCGACCCATTGTGAACCGATCTTGAAGCCAGGGATTTCACCGGCGTTGAACATGCGGCGGATCTTCTCATCACTGAACCCGAGGATTCGGCAGAGTTCTTGGACCTTGAAGATTCGTGCGGTAGTTTCCATTGTGACGTGTATTCCTTTCCAACGGTCGTGATTCTCTATCTATCTTTGCGCGTTGTCAAGCGGTTTTTTTGGAAAAAATGGATACCCACGCGACAATCGTCAAATGTTCTGGTACAAGGGGTTGTATGAGATACGTGTCCCCAAAGCGAAAATTCTTTTCAGAAAAACTTGACTCTCTGTTCCGAGAAACGGGGATCAAGGTGACATTTGTGGCGGCAAAACTCGGGGAGAGTCGGCAAAATGTGAGTAATTGGCGGTGCGGGAAGCACATGCCAGACCTTCAAAAAATCAAGAAACTGGCCGAAATTTTCAAAATAGAAGTGGATTCCTTGATAGGGGATACTCCGGTTCGGGTTGAGAGAATGGAGCCAGATCCCGAAAGGGCCGAAGTCATCCGTCGCCGTGGCCAACGCCTCTGGGTTGATCAAGGCGGTGGAGAAACCCACTTCTCTATCGTGCCGATCCTCGGGGCCGTCGAGGCTGGCCCCATGGCTTCCCCCGCTGAGGATGTTCGCCTCGACCATGAATCTCTCCCGGACAGTTGGGTTGGGCGTTGGGCGGAGCTTGAAATCGACTGTATTCCGGTTGCGGAACGGATGCTTCACCGGAAGGTCAAGAACTCTACGGTGGCCGCCCTGCGCGTCTCCGGGCGGTCTATGATGCCCCGGTATCAGGACGGGGATGTAATTCTGGTCGAACGGATCGAGGCGCCTGACGGCTGGCTGAAGAATGGCGACCATGTGATTGTGGATATTGGGGGAGGTCGCTACGTGCTGAAGGCCTGGTGGCCCGTGGTTCAGGTTCTGGGCAGCATCAACACGGATGAGTTTATTCCGATCCCGTTCAACGAGCAGATGCGTTTCTTCGGCGTGGTCATCGGCCTGATTCGGGAAAGCCCTTGACGGTCAAGCCGAAATCAAGTTGAAATGCAACCCGGAGGAAGCCATGAGACACCGCGTTGTTGTTGCCCTGCTTTGCATCTTGATTTTGGTTGGCTGTGGGAAGACCTACCGGCGGGTGTCCTATACAGTGGACCATCCCGACCTCAGCAAAGAGGCGTGTCGGGCGATACAGGACGGGCGGGTGCTGCACGGCATGAGCATTGCCGAGGTTCGGGCTGCACTTCAGGAACGCGTTCAATGGTCGGGCAAGTTTGAGGCGGCTGGCATAGAACACTATCTCTACCAAGCCGTGCCGGGGGGCTCCTACTACTGGCTTCAAGATGATCATCTGACAGCCATGCTCTCAGATGGGGATCTCTTCACAGACTACGGGAAGGCATATGCGCCGCCTGCCGTTGCGGTTTCATCTGCACCTGTTGTCCCGAAAGCCACTCCTACCCCAAGGCCTACGCCTAGGCCGACCCCTAGGCCGACGCCTGCGCCAACGCCAACACCTAAGCCGCTCGCTCTTCAAAAAACATCCTCTGGCGTCACATACACCATTCTCGCAGATGAAATGCTCGACACCGCTACACGGGCGATTAGCGTCGGGCTCTCTGACATATCCGAAGGGGAGGAAGTGGCAAAAGAAGTTGCTGCACAGAACAGATCGGTTCCGACCCTCCGTGTGTTTGTTTATCGCTCGGGCGACGATATTAGGCGGGTCAGCCCCAAAGGATATTACCAGTGGAAAGAAGAAACGGGGCTGGTGGATGAAATGAATGCCCCAATACAAACAGCCCAGTCGACCAAGAACACTGAGAGCCGCAAGAAGGAGGTCGAAAGCCAATTCAGCGCGTGGAATGGTTCTCACCGTGGACTGGTCGCCTATGTCAAGGCGCAGATGAATGATCCCGATTCATTCAAGCACGACGATACGTTCTACGGAGATCGGGGTGATCATCTCACAGTCAAGATGTTGTTCCGGGGTAAGAATAGCTTCGGCGGGGTAGTCCGTCAGACGGCTATCGCACATGTTGACCTCAACGGGAATGTGCTGTCCTGCACAATCATCCCGTAAAGAAAAACAGTACTTCCTTCCTATATGGTTTTCCCTTGACCTGATCTGTTCCCGTCACATATAGTCATCCCGTGCTCGCTGATTTTGCGGCCCTATTGGGGCCTGTGATACAGCGAGTTTTTTCTTTGTGCCCCGGCGAAATCCCCCTCAGATCAGCCCCAGGTGACGGTATGAGCGCAGCCAGACACCTTCCCCGACCCCCACACAGGCTAGCACCCAAGCGAAAACGATTCGTCGAGGAATACGTGAAAGACTTCAACGCGAGTAAAGCGGCACTTCGCGCTGGGTACAGCCCAAAGTCCGCGCCTGCAATCGGCCATGAGGTATTGAAGAAACCCGAAATCATGGCTGCGATTCAGCAGCACATGGGGAAAATGGCCCAGAAAGCCGAGATAACCGCAGAGCGCGTCTTGGACGAAATCCGCAAACTGGCCTTCTCAAACCTGCCCGATGTCCTGACCGTAACCGGTGGAACTGTGACGATTAAAGATTTTGCCGAACTCTCTCCCGACGTGAAAGCCGCGATTGAGAGCGTCCGAGAGACAAAAGACGGTTGTCTGGCTATCAAGATGCACGACAAGCGGGCGTCTCTCGAAATGCTCATGAAGTACCTCGGGCTCTATGTTGAGAGAGTAGAGCACTCCGGCCCGAACGGCGGCCCGATTCAGCACCAGGTCGAAGACCTCTCCAAACTATCCATAAAAGAACTCAAGGCCTACCGAGAACTCCGCGCCAAAACCTCCGAGTCTCACAAAGAACATGCTGACAACTGACCAACCCAGACCCGCCACTGTAGAAGAGATCGACTGCGACATCGCGCGTCGGTCACTGGCGGAATTCATCCAACAGTTCTGGCGGTATATGGACCCGTCGGAATACGTGCATGGCTGGCATATCGACGCCATCTGTGAACACCTCGAAGCCGTGGCGCGTGGAGACATTCGGCGGCTCCTTATCAACGTGCCGCCTCGCCACTGCAAGAGCATCACCGTAAGCGTCGCCTGGCCCGCCTGGTTGTGGGCACAGAAACCCAAGGAAGACACGCTCGGTGGACCTGGTCTCCGCCTCCTGTACGCCTCCTATGCCCAGAGCCTATCCATCCGAGACTCGGTCAAGTGCAGGCGCCTGATTGAATCCGACCTATACCGTCAGCACTTCGGGGATATGTTCCGGCTCACCGGCGACCAGAACACGAAACAGAAATTTGAGAATGACAAGGGCGGGGTGAGAATCGCTACCTCTGTTGACGGCTCCCTGACGGGTGAAGGCGGAGACATCATCGTTGTGGACGATCCGCACAACGTCCGAGAGTCCGAGTCTGAGCCTACCCGGGAAGCCGCGCTGACCTGGTGGGATGAAGCGATGTCTACCCGGCTGAACGATCCTCGCCGGGGGGCATACGTTGTCATTATGCAGCGGGTGCATGAACGCGACCTCGCTGGGCATATCCTCGAAATGGGGGGATGGGAGCATCTATGTCTGCCGGCTGAATACGAACCTCAACGGTCCTGCATCACCTCTATCGGCTGGAATGATCCACGAACCCGGGAGAATGATCTTCTATGGGAAGAGCGATACGGGCAAGACGAACTTGAGCACCTGAAAGCGCAGCTCGGCTCCTACGCCGCCGCCGGCCAACTCCAGCAACGCCCCGCGCCCCGTGAAGGTGGCATCTTCAAACGGCAATGGTTTCAGATTGTCGCCGCCGATCGGGTTCCCGCCGGGCTGAAGAGCGTCCGATTTTGGGACTTCGCCGCGTCTGAGAAAAAGCAGGGCAACGATCCCGACTGGACCGCAGGCGTCAAGATCGGCCGCGACCCTGCCTCGAAGTGCTACTACATCCAGGACGTGCGGCGGGTGCGGGAGACGCCCCAGAAGGTGGAAGCCCTGGTCAAGCAGACTGCCGAGTTAGACGGCCACGCGGTGCCGATTCGGATCGAGCGCGAGCCCGGCTCGTCCGGGGTGCAGGCTATCGACTACTACGTGCGCCAGGTCCTGAACGGCTATGACGTTCGAGGGGTGACTGCAACCGGCGACAAGTTCGTGCGGATGGGGCCGTTGTCCGCCCAGGCTGAGGCCGGGAACGTCTACCTGGTGCAGGGCCCCTGGAACCGGGACTACCTCTCAGAGGCTGAGTCTATCCCGAAGGGCGCACATGATGACCAACTTGACGCCACGGCTGGCGGATTCGGGTGTCTGACCCGGTACACATCAGAGGAAAAGGCCGGTGTCTTCGCCGGTGTGGGGGTGTTCTGATGGCTGACACGCGCGATTTCAATCGGGTCCATCCTGACTATAAGACCACTGAGGATGTTCGGGTCAAGGCCCGTGACCTCTATGAGGGCAGCGACGTGGTCAAGTCGGAAACGAAAAAAGCCACGTACCTCATCCAGGGGAAAAACGAAGACACGACTGATTATGATCGGCGCGTCAAGCGGGCTGTGCTGGATCCGTTCGTTGAGAAAATCATTCTGGCGCGTCAAGCCCTCCTGTTCTCCAAAGAGGCGAAGCGGGAAATCGCCCCGGACCTGAAGGCATTCGAGCCTGACGTTGATAACCAGGGGACTCCCTCCAACCTGTACTTCATGGGTGTGGCGGAGAACGCTCAGATTGACGGGTTGCACTGGGTGCTGGTCAATCATACCCGCCTACCCGAGAGTGGATATCCTTCGGCTGCGGCTGAACGTGACGCTGGGCATCGCCCATTTTTTGAGTCTGTACCGGCCGCCAGCGTGCTCGACTGGGCGGTTGATACTGACCAGAAACTCATCTGGGTGATCATCAAGGAAAACTCCATCGTTTCTCGAACGGAAGACCAGGTGGGTCTCGATCCGGCAGTCACCCCCGCATGGACAATCTGGACCCGCACGGAGTGGATTCAGTATGAGCAGGCGAGCAAAAGCGCAACCGGCACTGACAGCCGCTACATCGAAACGGCCAGAGCAAGTCACAATCTCGGGGTGGTCCCCATCGTCCCGTTCTATGGCACAAAGCGCAGTGAATTTTCAGGATGGCCGGTCACCCGGTCAGTGCTCGACCACGTAGTTCAGATTTACAACAAAGACTCGGACCTCGACTGGTTTGAGCACCTCTCCTCGCACCCGATCCCCTACGTTGTATCCCCGACCAAGATGGAAAAAATGGACGTCGGGGATGGGCTCTGGATCCAGAGCGGGCAGGGTGACGTTATCCAGGTGGCCTACCTCGAGCCGACAGGTGCGGGGTTCAGTTCCATTCGGGCCAGCATCGAAGATCTGCGCTACCGGATTCTCTCTATCGCGCTCGCCCAGGCAAAGAAAGACTCGGCCCAGGTTCAATCCCAAGACGCGCAGCGGGAAGACCGGCGGATGTTCGCTTCGTCCCTCAAAACCGTTTCGCAGTGGTTCGAAGACTCCGAGTTGCAGTGCTGGGAGATCATGGCGAAGTGGCGGGGCAAAGCAGACGCCAAGATCGAGATCTCCTACAACCGGGACTTCGATGACAAGATGATTCAGTTTACGATGGTTCAGGCGCTAAGGGGGCTGGTGGATAACAACGATCTCACCAAGCGGACTCTGCTCGAACTCTTCAAAAGGTATGAAATTCTGCCGCCAGACCTTGACATCGAAAAGGAACTGGAGGCAGTGAAAGCGCAGGAACGTGAAGCACAGTTGATGATGATGAACACCATCACGCAGCAGGCGGGACAGGAAACGGGAACCTGAGAAGCCCGGCAGTCGGCTCACGGGCGGCCCTTCAACGCCCGGACATCTACGGCCCACGCGAGCCTATCGCGGAAAGGATAAAACGCCATGGAATTGCAAATCAATGCCGAAGGTCAACTGTTGGACGGTGAAGGCAATCTCGTGAAGATCGGCGAGGAAGAGGCGACGGTCACGAACGCCGTGACCAAGGACAAGATGAACGCGACGATCCAAGAGCGGCTGGCCCGCCAAACGGACAAGATCAAGACACTCGAAGCGCAGGCCATCAAGACGCCTGACCTCGAACGGCTCCTGACCGAACTCCGTGCGGAAAAGACGCAGATGGAAGAATCGCTTTCTCACGCCCAGGCCGAAGCCGAAGGCAAGGTGGCCACGCAACTGAAAACGACCATGACCCGTGCAGAACAGGCTGAGGCCAACCTGAAAGTCGAGCGTGAATCTCACGTCCGAACTCAGTTGACCAACGCCATTCTGGGCACAGTCGGCGACAAATTCATCAACCCTGCGGAAGACATTGTGCCGCGGCTTCTCTCCGTCCACAAACGGGAGCCGGTCCTGGGAGAAGACGGGAAGCCGACGGGAAAACACAATGACCTCTTCGAGGTTGATGTTGCAGCCGACGAGAACGGTCAGATCAAGCGCGAGTTCGTTCCGGTTGACAAGGCAGTCGAATTCATGGCGGCAAATCCGAAGTTTGCACATTACGTCCGCTCGCGAAACACGGGCGGTCCGGGAAGTAGCGCCTTTTCCGGCATCAGAGCCACGAAACGGAGTGAACTCCTGACACCGAAGGACAAATCAGAGTTCATTACCAAACACGGCCTCGATGCGTTTAAGGCACTCCCGGCATAATCTCACAATGAAACAGGAGCCACTACCATGGCAGCCGGAGTTCTCACCGATCTCAAAATCTACGATGACCAGTTCTACGCCGGAGTTTTCGAGGGCGTCGCCCAGGTCACGGACGGCTTCAACGCCGCCTCCTCCAACGCGCTGCGGATGGTCACGCAGCAGATCCTCGGCCAGTATCAGAAGCAGTCCTTCTGGAAACTGCCCGCCGCCCCCACCCGCCGCGACCTCACGTCCGTTGCGGCCGCTGACATCATCCCGATGACTCAGGGCGAAATCATCGCCGTCAACCTCCGCCGGAAGTACGGTCCGCTGGCTGAGGCAGTCGGTGCTCTCAAGATCACCGGGTCCGACATGCGCGAGTTCTCTTTCGTGCTCGGGGAACAGTACGGTCAACAGAAGGCTAAGGACATGCTCAACACGGGCATCCTTGCCGTCGAAGCGGCCATCGAAGGTCAGTCCGCGCTGGTCTATGACGCGACCGGCCAGTCCACCACGACCCTAACGCACGGCCACCTGGTCAGCGGCATGGCGAAGATGGGCGACCAGTCCGGGCGTATCCGCGCCTGGGTCATGCACTCCAAGCCCTACCACAACCTGGTGGGACAGGCCGTGAGCGATAAGATTACCAATGTTGCCGACGTGACGATTTACTCCGGCAACGTGGCCACCTTCGGGCGTCCGACTATCGTCATTGACGCGCCCGCGCTTATCAACACCGTCTCTGGTTCGACCACGACCTACAACATCCTCGGGCTGACTGAGGGGGCGGTGGACGTGATCGAATCGCTGGAGCAGACCATCGCTAGCGAAGTCGTAACGGGCGGGGAACAGATCCTGTTCCAGGTCCAGTACGAGTACGACTTCGCGGTCAAGTGCAAAGGCTTCGCCTGGGACACGAGCAACGGCGGCGCCAACCCGACCGATGCCGCGCTCGGAACCACCACGAATTGGGACAAGGCCGCGACCGCCGACAAGGACCTCTCGGGCGTCCGCATCCTGGCCCAGTAGACCCATCCTGAAACACACCTACCTGAAAGGCTGATGATATGCGCCCCCGAACTGTCGGAATCTACGGACGATTCAGTGATTCCCCTGCGGTCGGAGAGGCGGTTCTCGGGGCGGAGAGTAAAAATCTCCGCCCCGTTCTCCGCAACCCGAACCCGTTCACCCGCGACCAGGTGGAAAAATTCGATGAGGTCTGGATTCTGGCGGGCGTACTGAATGCGGCCTTGATCGAGGAATGCTACAAGGCGCGCGGCATCAAGGTGGACACGTTCTACATCCAGAAGGCAGCACCGAAACCCTCGCCCCGACCCATCGAGAAACCGGCACCGGAACTCACAGAGAAACCGGCTCCGGAGGCCATCGTAGATCCCGCCGCTGTTGCTCCGCTGGACGGCGCCGCGCTTGATGCGGCCACCAAGAAACTCTTTCCCCGGGCCAGATGGCTCGGGATCAAGAAATCTGAACTACGGGCAGAACTCGAGGCAGACGGCTTCGAGGCCGTAGAGAAAATGCTCGAAGACCGGAAACAGCAATGAACGCTGAAGCCTACATTTCCCAGCACTGGCTCCCGAAAAATATTTCAGAGCACCTGAAGAGCCCGAAGCATCAGCAGCGGTTCGACTGGATTGCAGAGCGGCTCCCGGCAGCAGGCCGATTCATTGACGTGGGCTGTGCCTGTGGGCATTCCACGGCGGAACTCGCCGCACGCGTCGGCGGTGAATGGACGGGGATCGATTTCAGCGAGTCGGCCATCAAGGAGGCCGTTCGCGTCTTCTCGGCCACTACGTTTCACTGTCTGAAAACTTCAGAGGAACTATCCGCGCTCGGGCAGTTTGACGGTGTGGTCTGCTCAGAGGTCCTCGAGCATGTTCCAGACCCGGCGGGCATGGTCCGGGCACTGAATGCGATCACGGGCGGAACTTTGGTTCTTACGACCCCGGCGCAGAAAGTGAACGATCCGGGCCACCTTTGGCTGTTCACAGTCGAGGAACTGGCCGCGTTCTTCCCAGCCGATCCCCCGGCGAAGATCGAGCATCTGGGCATCTTCCACGTTGTGACTTGGAAACAGGGAAGGAAAACCCCATGAGCCAGATTACAAGAGAAGAAATGCAGAGAGCTCGAAAGGCACTCGATCTGACTCAGGCTGAGATAGCGGAGATTCTCGGTGTTTCTAGAATGACCTATTATCGATGGAAAACAGGCGAATCCCGCCCGCCTGCACACATGAAAGAGAATCTCGAAATTCTTATTCGCGCGGCAAAACGGCCTGGCAAGGCATTACTCTTTATAGACGGCATTAGGTCGGGTCGGCTAACTATCGCAGGAGCCTATGAGGTGGCATTCAATATGCAAACCGGAGTCATGGACAAGCAGATGTTTGTGGACTTTATCACAGACGGCCTCACTGACAAGGCCGAAGCGAGGAAAATAGCATGAGCACCACGCTCTGGCTCACGGTTGCGGAAGCGACCACATATTTCTCAACCAGGCTCGGATCATCGGATTGGACGGCTGCCTCTGACGCCGACAAAACGGCTGCTCTGACTACCGGCCAGTGGCAGATTGAGAGCTGTGGCGTCTATGACTTCGAGTCCGGCATTACCCCCACAGACGCCATGCAAGAGGCCGTCTGCGAGCAAGCCCTCTTCCTCTTGAGCGACCAGGAAGGACAGTCCAAGCGGGAATCCCTACAGGCTCAGGGAGTGCGTAGTTTCACCGTGAGCGACTTTTCCGAATCTCTGGCTGGCATTCGTGGGATTGTTATCGCTCCGCGGGCTCATATCAGGCTCTCCGAATACAACCTTGGTGGCAGCAACACGTTCAAGTTCGAGAGGTAAACATGGAACCCGTTGAAGCCCTGCGCTACATGAAATCACCTCTACTCAACCGCGTCCGGCCCAAGGCTGCTCCGGTCGCTGCTCCCGATGCTATTCGGGATGGCATGTGGCGCGGTTCTCGCTGCTTTATCATCGGCGGCGGGCCGTCTCTCAAGGGTTTCGACTGGTCTGCCCTCGCGGGTGAGCGCGTCATTGCCATCAATCGGGCGGCGGAATACTGCACTCCTACGATCTGGTTCTCGATCGACACTCGGTTTGTCCGTACATACATCAAGACGGGCCAACTCGGAAACCAGGCATTGCAGCGGTGGGAGAATCCAGACCTTCCCCTGTTGCGGGTATTCTGCGTGTTCAAGGGGCATGAGGTAGACGGCCCGAATGTTACCCATATCGATCGATTCCATGATGTGAGCAAACTCTCCCCTTCAATCTCGCAGGGGTTGGGAACGGGCGGCGTGAGCCGATCCGGGAATAGCGGATTCTCAGCGTTGAATCTCGCTCTGTGCCTGGGCGCCGATCCCATCTATCTGCTCGGGTTCGACATGCGAGACGATACGCCCAAGAAGGAATACTTTCATTCTGGCTACCCGAATGAGCACCAGAAGCCGGATATCTATACGATGTTCCAGTCCGCGTTTGAGCAGGAAGCCCAGTTCGCAAGGCGTCGGGCCCGGATCGTCAACCTGTGCCCGGACAGTGGGCTGCGCTGTTTCGAGTTTGGCAGGTTTGAGGATCTACCGCAGATTCAGCGTCCAGTCGTTGTTTCGTTCCACACCCCGGAATATGAAGCCGAATCTTGCAAACTCCGGGCTTCCTTGATCCCCCTTGGGATTGAGCATGACATTCGACCTGTTCAGTCTCGGGGATCATGGGAGACAAACTGTCAGCACAAGACCGAGTTTATTCGGGATGCGCTCGATCGGCACACTGGCCGATCCGTTCTCTGGCTGGACGCGGACGCCAAGGTACACCGGTATCCATATCGGTTGGATGACCTCGACTGCGACTTTGCCTGTCACTGGCGGAATAAGCCGGGTGGCGACGAACTTCTCTCCGGCACAATGTTCTGGGGAAATACCGCCAAGGCCCGCGAGCTGCTTGATCTCTGGCAGCAAGCCAACGACCACAACCCAGAAGCATGGGATCAGCGCACACTCCAGAAGATCGTTCACGGCTGGGAAATCAACGGTGGCCGGATGCTACGACTGCCCGCCTCCTACTGCACCATATTCGACACCATGCGGGCAAACGGCGAAGATCCCTGTATCGAACACTTCCAGGCTTCTCGCCGGCTGAAGGGATGCGTCACGTGAAACGCTTCTGGATCATCATCCCCACACGAAACCGGCTCGATTCACTCACCCGGACCCTCGCGTCTATCCCGGCAACCGATCCGGGCACTGGCGTCATTGTCGTGTGTGACGGCGACCGAGAGACGTTCAACCAGATATGGAACGGGCTTCTGCCTGGCGGAAAGAACATCGAGCCGTTGCTCCTGAAAGATCATGTCGGGGCGGTGGCGGCCCGGAATGAGGCCATCAAGTTTGCGGCTCAACTGGACCCGGAAAGCGGCATTCTCTACGCAACCGACGATGTCATATTCAAGCCCGGTTTCGTGAATGCTCTGAACAGCCAGTTCAACGCCGCCTTTCCCGATGATGATGGCGTTCTCGGGATCCGGCAGGTCGATTCTCACCATCCCTCGGGTGTGGCACTGGTTGGCCCTCAGTTCCTTCAGAGGTATCCGGACAGTCAACTCTTCTGCCCGCTCTATTGGCACTTCGCGGCGCAGGAGGTCCAATGGCTGGCCGATGCGGTTGACAAGTGGGTATACACCGAAGAGCCGTGGGTGGAGCACTTCCACCCGGCGCACAAGAAGGCGGAGATAGACCAGACGCACAAGGACGCTCGGCTCAGGATCCAGGAGGATCAGGAACTTCGGGATTCCCGCCTTTGTTGCGGGCAGATCTGGGGGTCAGCATGAAACACCTGGTCAAAATCTTCCTCGACTACGACCGGCCAACGCTGATTCTCAAGCCCGAGTGGATCCGGGCGCGCTTCGAACGGTTCTGCCGGACGACGCACAAGAGCCTCATGGGTCAGACATTCCAGGACTTCGAGATCATGGTCGTCTGTGGAATTCGAAACCGGGACCTGACGCGGACGTTCGAATGGCCCGAAAAGTGCCGACCGGTTTATGACGAAGGCCGAGAGTGGATCACGAGCCTATCCGATGACTTCGTAGCCCTGACCCGAATCGACTCGGACGATCTCATGCGGGACGATGCGATGGATGCCATTCATGCCGAGTGCAACGGAAAGCACGGATCTGTATCCTACTATGTTTTCCGTGACTGTCTGGCGTGGGATATGAACAACGGTTACATCGTCCGCTTTTATCGTAAGGCTCCGCCATTCGTGACGCAGGTATTTCCGAGGTCCATCTTCCAGGACTGGCCCGACTTCACCGCCATCAACGTCCAAGCGCATGGGAAACTCGGTGGCAATCGATCGGACTGCGTTGAACTCCCGGCCGGTCGGATCATGGTCGTGAAACACGAAGAGAACATCTCGGACATTCGGCGGGACAGGCAGCCAGTCCGGTTCTCCCAAGCCGAGATCGACGCGCTGGCCGCGGGCGGGAAACTCCTGACCCGCGATCCGCATGAGATGGCGACGATTCTGCGCCGGTTCGGGGTGACCCCATGAAACAGAAGATCATCGGCGTCTACGAGATGGGCTACCGCAAGGTTCAGGTTGTTTTGCGGGATGGCCATGGCGCGGAGTACTGGGCGCTGCCTGGAGACATCGACTTCCCCAGGATGAAGATCGGGATGAAAGGCACGTGGAAAACCGTGCTGGCGCGGGTTGTGCATGAAGCCTTTGAGATGTCTGCCGAGTCCCTGCGGGTCCGATATTTCGAATCTCAGGACAACTCCGGCGAGGCCGGGAACTATCTGTTCGTTTTCACCCACTGCCAATTTGCGAAGATCGCCGATGAGGTTGGCGAATTCATGGCGGCCGCGGTGCCAGACATCGCGAAAGCGTGTCAGAAGTGGAACAAAAAGAAGCGAAAGGCGAAATCATGATAAACGCCGCCTCCGTCTCAGTCCTGGTCACAACCTATCGCCGATTCCGCAATCTGGATCGGATTCTCGCGGCTTGGATGGATGAGGGTGCAGACCAGGTCTGGCTTCTGGACGGCAGCGGGGAGTATGAGTCTCAAGTTGAGGGCGTCCGCGTTTGGAACATGCCGATCGACACCGGGCCGAAGAGCGACTACGCCTTTGCCCTGATGACTGAAGGGGACCTTATTGTTCTGGCCGATGATGACCTGCTCCCACTTCCCGGGATGCTGGCTGACCTGGTAGATGGTTGGGAAAACGTGCGCCGCAGAACAGCCGGAGAACCCATCGTCGGCATCATCGGGCGGACGTTTCTGGGTCCCGACTACCACGCCAATACCGCGTTCTACGCCTCGAACAAGATCGACAGTCCCGTCCGTGTCGGATTCGTCGGGGTGGTATGCCTGACTCCCAGGTGCAACCTCGGGTTTGATCTCAGAGGGCTTCCCCGAAATGCGGACGATCTTTGGTGGCAGATGAAGGAACGGCCAACCGTGCCCAAGTGGGTGGTTCCAACCAAAGCCTATGAGAACCTCCCCGAGTGCAAGGATGGGACGGCCATGTATCGGGACAAGACGCTCGCCCCACAGCGGCAAGAGTTCTACGAACGCTACTATCGGGAGCACTACGAACCGGAGAAGCGGATATTCTGACGGATCACCCAACCAAGAGAGGAACAGTGAAATGGCAGAGCAGCAGATGACAGGGCAGCAGGCCCTACAGACGATGGATCAAGTGGGGGCCGCGTTTGTCGGCAACAGAGCGCAGCACGTGTCGATTCAGGCGGCAGTCGCGACCCTGGCCAAGATCGTCGGCCAGCACGAGGAAATGATGGCCGTGAAGGAGCAGAAGAAAGACGCGACAGTGGAAGAAGTCCCGAAGCCGTAGAGCAAAACACAAAAACAGAAACGGACTATTCCCATGAGTGAAGCCGGCTGGATGTCTATCATTGTTCTCGCGTGTGGCTTGATTGGCCAGCTGGTAGCCTTGGCCTTTATCGCGGGCCGGGTCACGAACCGGCTTGAAGTTCTCGATAGCACAATGAAAAATGGTGTTGTGAAGAAATTGGATCATCTGGACCAGCGGACGGGGGAAATCCTCCGGAAGCAGGGCGAGATGCAAGTTCGATTTGAGGACCATCAGGAAGTCTGCCTCAAGACATTTCAGATCCGGAAGAATGAGTGATGCCCAGTCTGCCCTCACTCTCTGAAATGTCTGCCCGTGAAGCACTGTCCTTCATGCGCCGGAAGATCCAAACCCTGACGGTGATCTATGCGGACACCCAGGACAGAATCACGACGCTGCTCATGTCCGGGGTACCCCAGACGGCGGCGCAACAGGCCCGAATGAACGACATTCTCAAACAGGTCAATCGCGAAATCGTCGTTCTGAACCAGCAGGCGCGGGCATGGGCGGGAGGCGCGGCGAAAGAAGCTTATCAGAAGGGCATGGATATCACATCCCAAACACTGTCCCAACTCGGTTATACCGGATCCGGCGTTAACTTCGGCGCCAGGATGCACGTCCAGGCGGTCAACGTCATTGCTGACCAGATGACAGCCGATCTCCTGACGGCCAACGGGAGCATACTGCGGAATGCAACGCGCTTTGTCCGGTCCACTCAACAGGCCCTTATCACAGAGGGCGAGATCAATCGGCAGATCATCGGGGGATTGATCGAGGGCAAGACGCGCCGGGATGTGTCGAAACTGATTGAGCGCCGGCTCATGGACCAGATCGAAGGCGGGAGACTCCTGACAATCAACGGGAGGAACTATCAACCCAGATCCTACGCCGAACTTGTAGCCCGGACTCGGACTCGTGAAGCGACCAGCCGAGGGACAGTCAACGCCACGACTCAGGCCGGGGTAGACCTGGTGCAGATCTCAGACCACGGGACAGATACCCCGATCTGTCAGGTCTATGAGGGCAAGACCTTTTCGATTTCAGGCGGGCATTCGGACTTCCCACAGCTGGACCGGATGCCACCATTTCATCCCGGCTGCTGGCATGCAATCCTTCCGGTCATCGAGAACGTGCTCATCCGTCGCGATGAATACGACCAGGCCGTTGAAGCCAGCAATCAGGATCTGACCGAAGCCCAAAAGAAGGCGAAGCAGAAGGCGGCATGACATGATTCGATCCTACCTCATCAACTCCGTCACCCACTGCTCATTTTCCTCTGAGGATACCTGGGGGGAGGCAACACGCACTGAGGCGGAAGTGTCCTGCCGCATCAAATATCAGACCCGGCTTGTCAGGAACCAGCAAGGGGAGCAGGTAGTCAGTGCGATGCGCATCTATCTGGCCCCCGACGCGGTGGTCACCCACAACGACAAGTTCACAGTAGACGGTCAGGACCATTCCGTTCTGGCCATCGGGAAGCCCCAGGGATGGGCTACTCTGTTCGTGATGGTGGACCTCCAATGACTTCAACAGGATTCACTCTCGACAGCCGTGCGTTCTCTCGCCGTATCGAGCGACTTCGGAAAGAGGCGTTTCCGGGGCAACTGGAACTGGGCCTTACGCGCGCGGGGATGCAGTGCATGAACGACTGCGTACAGAAAGCCCCATCCGTGCCGATGGATGAAGGCACACTGCAAGCCTCGGGGAGCGTGTTTGTCGAAAGCCACTTAACCGGCACGTCAGAAGGACTCAGCCCGGCCAGCCACGGAACGCCCGCCCGCGACCACCGGGAATCATCCGGTAGACATGAGACGGTCGCTGTTATCGGGTTCAACCAGCCGCAGGCGGCCCGCCTGCACGAGCATCCCGAGTACAACTTTCAGCGGAAGAAGGGCACAGAGGGCGGGAAGTTCCTTGAGACGAAACTGGTGGTCTATCGGCGGGATTATCTTGAGATCGTAGCAGACACGCTGCGGGAAATGAAATGACATGGATAACGTACCGACTGTTGAAGCGAAATGGAAACTTGATGCCGGTAAGATGATTCGGCTGACTCCAATTTCGTTACAGCATCATACTGGCATAGCACCTGACCCCTTGTTTGTCCGTGCGAATCGCATCGTCACATTGTACCCATCATATCGACAGCCCCATGCTGCTACTCAGCACGCGGAGTTCTCAGGGACAACCATCGATATCGACGGAGCAGAAATGCCCATTTTAGTTGCGGAACGTCCTGATGAGATCATGGAGAAGATGAATTGTGATTAAAGAACTGGTCACCTACATCGCCACTCAAGCCAGCCTCACCGTGGGAAGCACGATCGAGGCCGGACCCTTCCGCCAGGAATCAGGGGAGACCTGCATCGCCATCATCGAATCTGGAGGGCTGGACAAACGCTATACATCGGGGTTGACCAGTAGCGAAAATCCCCGATGGGAACAGATGATTCAGATCATTTCTCGCGGCCCGTCCTATCAGCAATCTCGGGCGGCTGCGTTGGCCGTCTACGCCGTGCTCCAGCAGCGCGGGAAAATACAGTTGCCAGTTTTGCCCACCGGGCTCCCAGGAGTCCAGGGCAACCAATACTGGATAGAGAGCGTTGCTTCTCTACCCAGGCCGCAGCACACCGGACAGGACCCTACCGGCGGGTACCTGTTCACCTTCAATCCACTGCTTCACGTTCTGTTGACTCTTTAGCGGCGCTGGCCGTCACCCCAAAAACACATAGACAGGAGAAATCATCATGGGAGCTCCCTTTGGTGAACTCGGCCCCGCGAACTGCGAGTGGAACTCGGTCGATCTCGGTGACAACCATAGCGTCACCTCACGGCACTCGGAAGACACCGCCGAGCACAAAACCGCGCAGAACGGCACGTCGCCGAAAGACGAAATCTTTACCGGTGAAGCGACTGAGATTGAGATTTCCATGACTGGAAGCACCCTCACTCAGTTGGCCGCTGCTCTGCCCGGAACCACCAAGACGGGCGATGAGTTGATGTTCTCGAGCCAGGTCGGAACATCGATGCGAGACAACGCTCAGCAACTGGTCATCAAACCGATCATCAACGGCACGGCCACGGTGGACGCAACGAAGTGGATCACCTTCTTCCTCACCTATCCGAAACTCGACTCGGAGATCGTTTTCGATGCCGAAACGGATCGTGAGTACAAGGTCTTGTTCAAGGCCTTCAAGGTCGATGCGACGGCGTCTGGCGAAACCTATGCCGTCGGAGACATCTGGGCCATCGGCTACGGGGAAACCTCGTAGTCCTGGTAGTAGCACATCTTTGAGATCGGAGGCATAGCAGATGCCGAAGTACATCGCAGGACAGAAGAAGTCCGCCTTTGAACCGATTGAAGTCCCTCTCGGTGGCAAAACCTACGTTCTGAAACGGGTTACCGGCAAGGTGATCCGCCGAATCGGGCAGATGTCCCGTGATGCGAGCGAAGGGAATATCGATTCCGTCATCACCTTCTTCGAGGACCTTCTCGGCGTTCCGTCCGCAGTCATGGACGAAATGGACGCCGTCGAAATCTTCGAGATTTCCAGGTGGTTCCATGAGGAAATCGCGAACCAGGTTCAGGGCAAGGGCCCGACCGGAAACCCTACTCCGGCAAAGGCGGAGGAATAGCGGAGATACTGGCGGTGTTCCCCGGACAGTTTGACCCGTTCGATTTGCAGGACATGGACGAGCGAGACTTCCGGTTCTGGCACCGCCAGGCTCAGATTCAACGGCTCACGGGCCAGTTGATTGCGGCAGAGGCCGCACGAATCGCGCAGGCGGACAAGAAGGACTGGATAAAGGCCACGAAGGTGCTCCAAAAACAGATAGACAATCTCCAACGCGGTATCAACCCAGAGGAAGAGGCCGCCAAGAGCCGAGAGCGAACGCGGGCGGCATTCTACGCTCAGGGGAAGGGGTAAGACATGGCATTCGACGCGGGGGCAATCGTTGGACGGATTCGGCTTGATACCAGTGACTGGAGTCAGGGCGTTGGCCGGATAGACAAAGACCGAAAGCGGCTCGGGCAAGGCTTCGCCGAACTCGGGCGGCAGATGGAGAGCCTCGGCAAGAAGATGGTCGCAGTCGGCGCCGCCGGCCTCGGGGTAGGAGCGTTGTTTCTCCGGTCTGCCATGCACGTGCAGGAGTCTGAGAGTCTATTCGAGGTGTCTTTAGGCGGTATGGCTGATGCCGCTCGGAAATGGTCTAACGATCTGGCTGACAGTCTACAATTTAACCGGTTCGAGATTCGCAAAAGCGTCGGCATGTTGAACGTCATGGTCAAGTCGATGGGGTTCAACGAAAAGGCGGCGTACGGCATGTCTACGAGTCTAACTCAGTTGGCCTATGACATATCATCAGCCTATGATATCACGTTCGAGGAAGCATTTATGAAGTTGCGGTCCGGGATCGTGGGCTCGATTGAGCCACTTCTGGAGTTGGGTATTTTGACGGATGAGAACACTTATAAAACATGGGCATGGACAAACGGATTAGTCGCACAGGGTCAGGCGCTGAGTTCTCAACAAAAGGTCTTAGCCCGATACGGTGTCATTCTCGATGCGACAAAGACAGCACAGGGTGACGCTGTACGGACTGCGGGCAGCGCAACGAACCAATGGCGGGCGCTAAACGCTCAAGCCGCCGAACTGGGAGCGACGATAGGGTTGAGCCTGATCCCGGATTTTACGGCCTTCACACAGAAAGCGAATGAGATCGTTAAAATTATCAAAGAGTGGGTAGCGGTGAACCCGAACTTGGCCGCCGGGATAACGCAGACAGCGGTTGCTCTTTCTATGGTGGCTCTATCGAGTGGCATAGTGCTCCTAACCCTTCCCACCGTGGTCAAGTCCGTCGTACTGCTTTCTGCTGGCATAGTCAAACTATCCCTCGCGATTTGGACGGGTATTCCGGCTCTTCTGGCGTTCAAGATCGCAGTGTTCGGGATCTCCGCTCCGGTCTGGGTAATTGTTGGGCTGATTGCTGCCATTGCCGCCTCAATCTATGCCCTTTCCATCGCGTGGCGCAACAACTGGGGGGGCATGGGCGACTATCTCAGTGCGGCGGTAGACAAGATCGCAAACGGGATTCTGGTTCCGTTCTGGAACTGGTTGAAGAAACACACGGAGAGGATTGTTGAGCTACTTCTCTCGCCGGTCAAGCGGCTGATGCGTGAGGTTGCCGGTGTTTCGGCTTTTGTGGGACACCTTACTGAGGATTGGAGGGACTTCGGCGGCGCCGTAGAGTCATACAAAAAAGCCTTTGCCGAAGACCCGTTTGTCAAGTTCAGGGAGAATGCACAGAAGACCGGTGAGGTACTGATAGATGCATTGCACCTCGACGAGATAGACTTTCAAGGCTTTCTGGCGGAACTGCCCGGGACGTTCAGTGACTACTTCCAGATGGTCAAGGACCAGGTCAAGTCTGACCTGGGGGCCGTAGCCGGCATGTTCAGCGGAGCATGGGATACGGT
>JABMPG010000711.1 GCA_013203855.1 bacterium | reverse complement strand
TGACGCACGCCCTCATAGCAGGCTTACCTCCAACATTGGGTTGAGCATGATGGCGGCGACGGGTTAGGCAACGATTTTTGGCGCATTGGCAGGTCGATGTCCGTCCCTGTTCTCGCCTGTCTTGGCCCGGTTTTCCCTTGCCTTTCGTGACTCGGTTCCCTTTACTGGGCCAGTAGAAACCACGGTTTCGGAACACCAGAACGATGGGAACAGAGCGAGAAATGTCTGACACAGCAGCAATCGTAAGACGCGCTTTCGAGAAGCAGATCGCTATTCCGGGCTTCAATATCCCCTACCTGCCGATGATGGAACCGGTCATCGCCGCGCTGCGGGACACGGATTGTCTGGGGCTGATCATGGTGGCGCGACTGGAGTGGATCAAGTTCGAAGCTAGGAGTCTCGAAGCGATCCAGAAGGAATACGACCGGGTGAAGGATGGAGCCCACACGCGTCTGCACCTGGATCACGTTCCCGTGATCGACGAGGACAACATGCGGGTGGATTTCGAGGAAGTCATCGCTCGCGCAATCCAGGCAGGCTACGGCTCGGTCATGGTCGACGGCTCCCGCCTTTCCCTCGAGGAGAATATCGAGTGTACGCGCCGCGTCGTGAAGATGGCCCATGCGGCTGGGGTGCCTGTCGAAGCCGAGCTCGGCGCGATTCTCGGCCACGAAGAAGGCCCCCTGCCCCCTTACGACGAGCTCTTCGCGAGCGGTCGGGGTTTCACCGAGACCGATCAGGCGGACCGGTTTGTGAGCGAAACCGGCGTGGACTGGCTGTCCGTCGCCATCGGGAACATTCACGGGGCGGTGTCCGCCGCGCGGAAGGACGAGAAGAAGGTTCAGGCCCGCCTCAGCATCGAGCAACTCGACCGTATCCGGAGACGTATAGGGATTCCGCTCGTGCTCCATGGCGGAACCGGAATTCAGAAGTCCTACATTCTTGAATCGATTCGCCACGGCATCGCAAAGATCAATGTGGCGACCGCTATTCGACAGCCCTATGAGCGGGCCCTCCGGGAATCACCCGACAAGGCCCGCGGGGCCGTCTATCAGGCCACGGTGTCGGTGATCCGGGATGAGTTGGAGGTTGCGGGCGTCGCAAGGGCGCTTCTGGCAGACTAGAAATCGCGAATTCTCTCAGGAAGAGGAAGAGAACAATGCAGGATCGTCTCACGTTCGCTCTATATTTTGGCAACCGCGGGTTCTTTCCCGAGAGTCTGATTGCCCAGGCCCGTGACGAGATGAAGAAGTGGGTCGAGGGTCTGGGCTACGACGCCCTTCTCCTCGACGCCTCCTTGACTCGCAATGGCGCGGTCGAGACACCCGAGGAAGGCCGCGTCTATGCTCGATTTCTCGAGGAGCATAGGGGGAAATATGACGGCGTCGTGCTCTGTCTGCCCAACTTCGGAGACGAGACTGGCGCCATCGCCGCCCTCGAGGACTGCGGCGTCCCCATCCTGATCCAGGCCTACCCGGACGAGATGGACAAGATGGGCTTCTCCGAGAGGCGCGACGCTTTCTGCGGCAAGTTCTCCATCATGGATGTCTTCTATCAGTATGGGCTGCCCTTCACCACTTTCTCGCCACACACGGTGCATCCGGATTCCGATGAATTCGCGCAACACCTTCGATGGTTCGCTGCGGTCTGCCGCGTCGTGGCGGGTCTGCGACGCATGACGGTCGGGGCGATCGGCGCTCGCACTACGGCCTTCAAAACCGTCCGTTTCGACGAACTGACGCTCCAGAAACACGGCATCACCACCGAGACGGTCGACCTGTCGGATGTCTTTCTCCGGGTGCGGGAACTCAGCACATCGGACCACGATTACAAGTCGAAGGTCGAGCGCTTGCGTGGATACACGGGTTGGGGAGGCGTTCCCGAGAACTCCTTTGAGAATCTCGCGAAGCTCGGTGTCGTCCTGGACCGGATCATGGCCGAGTTCCAGATGGACGCCATCGCGCTGAGATGCTGGCTCGAACTCGAGAAAGAGCTGGGCATCTCGCCCTGTGTGATCCTCAGCGAAATCAACGATCGCAAGATCGCGGCCGCCTGCGAACTCGACGTCTGTAATGCCGTCGCCATGCGCGCCCTATCCCTTGCATCGGACAAGCCCGCCATCTGCCTGGACTGGAACAACAACTACGACGACGAGGCGGACAAGTGCATTCTGTTTCACTGCGGGCCCGTGCCCCAGTCGCTCATGGCCGCGAAGGGTCAGGTCATCGACCACCCCATGTTCGCCAAGGCCTTGGGCGAGGGTCGTGGCTTCGGCTGTAACGTCGGCCGCATCGCACCCGGACCCATGACCTTCGCCAGCACGAAGACGGAGGATGGCAAATTCCTCTTCTACCTCGGCGAGGGCGCGTTCGGCAAAGACCCGATTCCCGAAGAGTTCTTCGGTTGCGCTGGCGTCGCGGAGATCGGCGGCCTTCAGGAAAAACTGCTGGCTATCGGCAAGAAGGGTTACCGCCATCACGTCAGCACGACGATCGGCCAGGTGGCCGTGCCGGTTCGCGAGGCGTTCACCAACTATCTCGGCTATGAGATGACTGTTATATGAGCCTTCTGGGCATCGACTTGGGCACGACCGGATGCAAGGCGGCGGCCTATAGCGAAGCGGGTGAATCGCTTGCTTCGGCCTATCGGGAATACCCGATGTTGCGTCCGGCTCCGGGGCAGGTCGAACTGGACTCCCACGGGGTCCTTCGGCTTGTGCGCGAGATCATCCGGGAGATCGCGGCGCAGGTTCGGCATGATCCCATCACGGCTCTCTCGCTGAGTTCCATGGGCGAGGCGCTGGTTCCCTTTTCCGAAGACCGGGGCGTTCTGGCCAACTCGATTGTCGCTTCGGTGGACGTCCGGGGCGGCGATCTACTCGACCGGGTGGTGGAGAAGGTGGGCGCGGAGCGGTTCTACTCGATCAACCCGAACTTGCCCGCTCCGACCTATTCCCTGCCGAAACTTCTGTGGATCCGCGAGAACCAGCCTGACCTTTATGAAGAGACCCGCTACTTCCTCCCCTGGGGCGATGCCGTGGCGTTTCACCTGGGCTGCCGGCCCTGCACGAGTTTCTCCCAGGCCAACCGCACCCTTCTCTTCGATATCCGTTCCGAAACCTGGTCGCGCGAACTCCTCGACGCCAGCGGGATTGACCCGTCCAAACTGCCCGAGCCTGTCATGAGCGGGACCGTCGCGGGGCACGTGTCCGACGAGATAGCCGCCGAGATCGGGCTTCCCAAGGGGGTGGCCGTGGTTGTCGGCGCTCATGACCAGTGCTGCAACGCCCTCGGCGCGGGTGTGTGCGAGGCGGGACGGGCCGTGTGTGGCATCGGCACCTTCGAGTGTATCACGCCGGTCTATGACGCGATCCCCGATCTGGCCGCCATGCGCCGCATCGGTCTCAACGTCGAGCACCACGCTGCGAAAGGCCTCTACGTCTCCTTTATCTACAACCAATCCGGCTCCCTCGTCCGTTGGTTTCGCGACACCTTCGCCCAGAAGGACATGAAAGACCTCGGGCCGGAGACCGATATCTACGAACTACTGACGCGCGAGATTCCGGAGGAGCCCACCCGACTCCTGGCCCTTCCTTATTTCGAGCCGACGGGCGCACCCGAGTTTGTTTCCGATCCTGCCGGCACGATCGCCGGCCTGCACGCGGGCGTGCGGAGGGGCGATATTTTGAAGTGCCTCATGGAAGGGGCGACATTCTACTTCGTGCGCAGCCTGACGCTGCTGAAGAACCTCAACATTGCTGCGGAGGAGTTCATCGCCACCGGGGGCGGCGCGAAATCGGACGCGTGGCTGCAGATCAAGGCCGACATCATGGGCGTCCCCTTCGTCCGCCTGTCCATTACCGAGTGTGGCACGGTGGGCGCGGCCATTCTTGCGGGACTGGCCACTGGGGTGTATGCTAACGCCTCCGAGGCGGCGGCCCGGTTCGTCCGACGCGAACGCGTCTTCGAGCCCGAACCTCGTCGTCATGAGATCTATCGCGAGCAATATGGCCGGTATCAGAAACTTAGGGAGGCCGTTCTCCCGATCCTGAAAGCCGGTAGTTAGGTATTCTTGGCACAACCGGCGCGATTTTTCCCGGCTGTGCATTCTCGAAAAAGGGAGTCCTTTTGTGAACAGCCCCCCCGTTGTTATCATCACCGGCGCGGCCCGTGGCATCGGCTACGGCATCGCGCAATGTTTCGCCCGCAAGAAAACCCGTCTCGTGATCGGCGACTTGGACGGGAAAGCCGCCCAGGAGGCCGCGGTCAGTCTTCGCAAGGCCGGGGCCCGGGCCGCGTTCGGAAT
>JABMPG010000075.1 GCA_013203855.1 bacterium | reverse complement strand
GTCGATTTCACTCTTGGCCTCGGCCGTGGCGGGGTCGCTCCGTTTGTGATAGCCGACCATGACGGGAATATCGCTCTTCTGAATTTGCCCAAGGATGGCGCGAGCAACAGGGAGCGAAGCCGCGAGGGGCTTCTCGATAAAGATCGGTGCGCTGGCCTTGAGCAAAGCCGGAACCAGAATCCCGTGCCGCGTGAACGGCTGGGAGGCGACGATGCCGTCAAGGGATTCGGATTCGATCATGTCCTCGATCCGGGCGTATGTTTTCGGGATGCCGTAGCGCCTCGCGACATCTTTGCATTTCGATTCGTGAAGTTCGGCGAGGGCGACGACCTGGCAGTCGGGGAGGGTGACGTAGTGTTTGAGGTGGGCGCATTGGCCCATGTTACCGACACCGGCAAAACCGATTCGGACTGTCATTGGGGTGGTTCCTTTCCTTTTGTCCTGTCCTGCGGTTCAATCATGGATAAAGGGGTGGACTGGGTCAAGAAGCAGGCGTTGCTTTCTTTTGACACAGATTGCGGTGCGAGAGGGAAAGGGGTTGAATGAGGTTGGCTGAATCCACATAATAACGCACTGCTGGTTGACGCAACGAGAGCAACTTGCAGCCAGGAACAGATGACAGGAGTTGCGGTGCGATGGGGTCCAGGCAGATTCAGATTCAGAGCACGGGGCGGATTCGGTCGACAGGTGAATGGCGGCTGGACGTACAGCGGCATGATTTCCATGAGATCATCGTGATCTTCGACGGCGCGATCAACGCCGAGTTGGACGAGAGGTGGGAGAGGGCAGGACTCGGGGAGGTGCTGCTGTATCGGGCGGGGGTGTGGCACCGGGAACATGCCGATCCGGAAAAGGGGCTGGACATGGTTTTTCTGTCTTTTCGGGCGTCTGGTTTGGAGGACCTTCCGTCGAAGGTGATAGACGCACGCGCTCGAATCCGCCAGATCGCCCTGTGGCTTCATGAGGACTGGATACACCGGGAGCGAACGTCCAGCGTCGTGCAGGAGACATTGCTGCAGGCCTTGCTGGTGGAATGGGAGGATCTGGGGCGGAACCGTCAACACCCGCTGGTGGAAGAGGCCCGACGCTATATGCTTCAGCACCTGGATCGCGGACTTTGCCTGGACGACCTCGCGCGGGAGGCCGCGCTGAGCAAGTATCATTTTCTGCGCGAATACAGAAAACATGCGGGGGTCACGCCGATGGAGGATCTGCGACGGTTGCGGACAGCGCAGGCGGAGAACCTGATTCTGAGCACACGACTTCCCATGAAAGCCATCGCCGCGCAATGCGGCTTCGGGGACACGAGCCGGCTTTCGCGGGCCTTTCGAAACCGGAAAGGGTTTCCTCCCGGACATCTTCGGAAATGATCAGTTGGAGTATTCAGGCGACAAATCACTTCCCCCGATTTTCGTGCGAACAGCGCCATCGGGGTAAAGGGCGAGCTCGAGCAGGTCGTCGTATTTGCCTTCGCCCCAGGGATAGTGGTAGTCGGCGGGGAAGTCGGGGTAGTCCGAAGCGTACCACCCTTTTTTCGGATCGAGATAGAGGTCGCGAACCATCCAGGTCGCGCCGGACATGATGTTCCCGACGCCGCCGGAGTGTCCGCCGCTGGACATAGCGGAGCTGTTGTAGGCATAGCGGAAGTTGTGGTAGCGGGGTTGGTTTCCCTTCACGGTATTGCCGCCAGGATAGAGTTTCAGATACCTGGGGCAGAAGAGGTAGCGCCAGTTGTCGACGTAGTGCAAGTCATAGAGGAGCCAGGGCAGGCCGTCCCAGGAGCCTCCAGCAGCTGGGCCGTTTCCGACTTCGGTGAATTCGGGGCCGTGGGACTGGAAGGGTCCGGCAATGCGGTCGGCAGGGGGAAGGGTGTTGAAGTCGACCATGTAGCGCTGGAGGGCGATAGCGACGACGTGAAGGTTGGAGGCGTCGGAGGACTTGAGGGCACGCTCCATCCCCTGTTGAAAATTGACGACGGCAATGGTCGCCAGAATCGCGATGATGGCTACGACGATGAGAAGTTCGATCAGGGTAAAGGCCCTGGACCGGGCGGGCCGGTCCCCTGCGATCCTCATCGGTAGGCCTCCCAGGTTTTCACGGCGGTGGTTTTCGGGGCGATGTCGGTGACGAACCAGATCTGGCCAACGGACAGGCTGACGCTCTTTTCGAAGAGGATGGCTACGCCGGTGTCGCTCAGGGCCAAACTGGGGCGGTCCCATTTTCCCGCTTCGGGGCTGAGAACGAGGGGTTCGCCGACGGTGTCGGTCGCTATGTCATAGGTGGCGTAGAGGATATCGCGATCAGAGGTGCTACGGCGGCGGATCCAGACGATGTGGGCAATGCCGTCCGCGTCGACCTCCACGTCTGGGTTGTATTGGTTCACGGCGTTATCCGATGAGATCGGGATGGGCGTGTCGAAGGCGGTCTGTCCGGCGCGGAGGCGTTTGAGCATCACACGGGAGGTGGCGGCCGCATCGGCATAGGCGATCCAGATGTCGCCGTTGGGGGCGGCCGCGATGTGGGGCGGATCGAAGTAGGCGCGGACCTGCGGCTCGATCTGGGCTTCGGTGGCGGTGGCCGAGCCGGCTGGGATTCGGGCGTAGTAGAGGGGCGAGGAGTCGCCGGTGCCTACGACCCAGATGAGGTGGCGATCGCCAGAGGGATCGACGGCGAGATCGGGCATAGTATAGGAGGGGGTCGTGTAGACGGCGCCGCCGCGCTGGGTGTAGTCGGTGAACTGGATGTCGGTCATCGTCTCGGCCGGATTGAAGAGGCCTTCGGCGTCGGACGATTTGAGGAAGATATCGGAGACGTTGAGCTCGGTGTCGCTCCCTTGGGTGAAATGGAAATCGTACCAAGTGGCGTGGATTCGACCGGAGGCGTCGGCTGCCACGCGGGGGACATAGCCGTTTCCGGTGCCGTTGGAGAGGCGGATGTCCGAGGAGGAGAAAGCGCCGCCTTTGGGTCGGAAATCGGCGTAGATTTCGAGATTGTCGAGCCAGTTGCCGGGCGTGGTGTCGCGGCCGTCATGCCAGACGACCCAGACGGTATCGGAATCGGTGATGGCCAGGGAGGGGTGACGGCCGCCGATGTGGCCGTCGCCATTGAAGGAGTCGTCGATGGAGATCTGTCCGCTCCAGCCGCTTTCCGGCAGCCAGATGCGGTAATAGACGTACGCGGGACTGGTGGGGTTGGTATAGGCACCTTCCGGGCCAGACCAGTAGACGGCGTGGAGGCGGCCTTCCGAGTCGAAGGCGAGGACGTTGTTGGCCAGACGGGACAGCGAGTAACGGGTCAAGCCGTCACCGGCGATTTGTTCGGCGGGGAGGAAGTCCGTGGCGAAAAGCGGCGAGGCGAAAACGCAGAGCAAGAGCGGGAGCAGCAGCGCCAGGAACCGCCCAAAGCCCAAGGGACTAGTTCTATGTCCAGTCTGGACAGATGTTTGTGGCACAGCCGCCCGTGCACTGAAAACCCAAAACTCCAGAATCTTCTTCAAAACAAAAACCCCCCTCTCCCGACAGGGCGGGATGGGGGATGCCGTATTTCATCCGCAATATGACGCTTGCCACCCGGTCCCCGGGACGGGCAAACGTGGCGCGCTGGAGTCGGTCTTCTGGCTTCCGGATCATCCTACTCGCCGCGCCTTCCCATCCTTTTCGGACAGTGGCTCGTGCGGTTTTCGTCACCGGTTACAGCGGCGGGCCCGCGACGGATTTTCACCGTCTTCCCTGGCGCCTTCAAGGCGCCACTCCTGCGCAGTAATGTTCTGGTCGGGGCCATGGGCCACCGATCAGATCCTATTCTACCGAAGTCTCAGTGGGGCGCAAGGAAAAGGTTTGGAGTTTGGAGGGGGCGCATCTTGGCGAAGCGACGAACAGACTCAAGAGCAGTCAGTGTGGAACCGGCGATAATCGCGAGACGTACCGAGAAATGCGCGTTCACGAGGTTTTGCTCCTCTTCCGCTCTCTCCAGGTTCTCCAGTACCCCGCGAAACGATCGGCCAGGGCGCCCGATTCTTCCTGAAACAGGAGAGATCCCAGTTTTCGGCATTGACCCCTGAGATTGGCCTGACGGCGGTCAATCAGTTCGAGGAGCATGGGGGTGCAGGGCAGGTCGCGAAAGTCGGGCTCTTCGGTGGCGAGTCTTTTCAGGATGTCGAGGTCGTGGATATCGCCGAGGTAGTCGGACAAATCTTTGGTCTGGGTGTAGTGCTCCCCGATCACGGGCTTCCAGGCGCGCTTGAGCAGGAAAGCGTGATAGCGGTGGTATTTCACGCGCTTGCGCCACTCGTGAAAGTTTTCCATCGTGGGGTTGTCGTAAGCGTTTCCCATGGCCTTCCGTGCGCGGCCGTATGTCCTTTTCAGTCCGTCCTCGAGGGCATCGAACTCCTTCGCCGGGATCTGCCAGTGGTTGACACGTTGTCGGG
>JABMPG010000710.1 GCA_013203855.1 bacterium | reverse complement strand
TTTATAACCGCGTCCACTTCCTCAAGCCCGAGGACTACCCCCTCCACCGCCTCCTCTGCGCCATTCGCACCCGGAAGACCGTCGAGACCTTGACGCACGACGACCACCTCCCGCCCTCCTGTCACTTCGCGACCCAAGCGGAAATGGAGCGCCTTTTCCACGACATGCCAGATGCCCTCGCCGCCACCCACGAGATCGCCAACCGCTGCGACGTCACCCTCCCCATCGGCCAGAAGCAACTTCCCCGCTTCCAGCCCGAAGACGGGACGAGCCCCGAAGCCTTCCTTCGCCAACTCTGCGAGAAAAGCATCCATCGCCTCTACTCCCCCGCCATGCACGCCGCCGCCCGCGCCCGGATGGACCACGAACTCGACGTCATCGGCGACATGGGTTACGCCGCCTATTTCCTCGTCGTCTGGGACATCGTCCGCTTCGCCCGCCAGAACGAGATCCCCTCGACTGGGCGCGGCTCGGCCGCAGACAGCCTGATCTCCTACCTTCTCGGCTTCACCCACGTTGACCCGATCAAGCACAACCTTTATTTCGAGCGCTTCCTCAATCCCCACCGCACCACCCCGCCCGACATCGACATCGATCTCTGCTGGCGCCGCCGCGACCGGGTCGTCGAATATGTCTACGACCGATGGGGGCACGACAAGGTCGCCATGATCTCCACCCACGTCACCCTCGCCGGCCGCGCCAGCATGCGCGAAGTGGGCAAAGCCCTCGGCCTCAGCGAATCGGAGTTGGGCAAGTACACCACCTTCATGCCCCACCACGGCCCAATCAACTTTGAACAGATCAAGAGAGAGCGCCCCGAAAGCCGCCACCTCGACTTCAACGCCGAACCCCTCCGCACCCTCATCCCCCTCGCCCAGCGTCTCGAAGGATTCCCCTCCCACCTCAGCGTCCACCCCAGCGGCATCGTCGTCTCGCCCGTGCCCCTGACGAAGTGGGTGCCCCTCGAAATCGCCGCCAAGGGGCTGGTCGTGACCCAGTACGACATGTATCCCATCGAGGATCTGGGCCTGATGAAAATCGACCTTCTCGGCCAGCGTTCCCTCTCCGTCATCGCCGACGTGCGCGATCAGGTCCGCCAGACCAAAGACCCCGATTTCTCCTTCGACCATATCAATCCCGAAGCCGACGAACCGACCCGTGACCTCATCGAAGCTGGCCGGACCATCGGCGTCTTCCAGATCGAATCGCCCAGCATGCGGGGCGTCCTGAAAAAGGTCCACGCCCGCGACTTCGAAACCGTCACGGCCGCTTCGTCCGTCATCCGACCCGGCCCCAAGGACAGCGGCATGCTCCGCGCCTGGATTCGGAGACACCTCGGCAAGGAACCCGCGAAGTATCTCCATCCACGCCTCAAAAGCGTCCTCAGCGAAACCCACGGCATCCTCATCTATCAGGAGGACGTCCTCAAGGTCGCCCAGGCCATCGCCGGCTTCTCCCTCGCCCGGGCTGACATGATGCGCCGCTCCATGAGCGACAAGCGGCCCGAGCAGAGCTTCAGCGACCTCGAGAACGACTTCCTTGAAGGAGCGCGACAGACCGGCGTGAATCCCTCAGCCGCCCGCGCCATCTGGCAGCAAATGCAGGCCTTCGCCGGCTACGCCTTCTGCAAGGCTCACAGCGCCTCCTACACCGTGCTCGCCTTCCAGTCGGCCTGGCTCAAAACCCATTACCCCGCCGAGTTCATGGCCGCCGTGCTGGCCAACGGCGGCGGCTTCTACGACCGCGGGGCCTACGTCTCCGAAGCCCGCAGACTCGGCCTGGAGGTCCTCCTACCTTCCCTCAACCAGAGTTGCAGGAAATGGTATGGTCATAATCGTTTCATCCGGTGCGGACTGGAGCAGCTCAAAGGTTTTCGCGAACACGCCATCGACACCGTTCTCGCCGAGCGCGAGACTAACGGTCCCTTCCGCAATCTCCAGAACGCCTTCGAACGCCTGCCCGACGTCGAAAAGTCCGAATGGGACAACCTCATCCAGTGCGGCGCATGCGACGACTTCCTCAAAGAAGATCAACCCAGCTCCCGCACCCGCCCCCAATTGCTCTGGTCGCTAGACGCCAGGTTCCGCAAAGGCAATCGAAAAAACACCGCCAGCTGCCAACTCGACCTCCTGACCCCGACTCCGCCTCAATCACCGTCGGAGGACGACGTACCAAACCTTCCCGAGTTCCCCACGGAAAAACGCTTCGACGACGAAGCCCGCATTCTCGAAGTCTGTATCCGAAGCCATCCCCTCGAACGATTCCGCGCCCTCCTGCCCGATCCGAAGCAGGCCCACATCATCCCCGCCCGCGACATGCCGCTACACGCGGGCAGACAGGCCCGCCTCGTCGGATGGCTCGTCACCGGCCGCCGCCTGAGAACCTCGCGCAAGAACTACATGAAATTCCTCACCCTCGAGGACGAGACCGATATCTACGAAGCCATCCTCTTCGACAAGGCCTACCAGCGCTACGGCCACCTTACCCTCACCCGGGGCCCCTATCTGCTCGAAGGCCGAATCGAAAACGAAGAAGGCCACTGCTCCGTCCACATCAACCGCCTCGAACTCCTGAGACCGTGAGTGGAGAAGTTCAGTGGCCAGGCGTTGGCCGATTGTAGTTCGTCGTGATCGGCCAAGAGGTCCCGCTCACCCACCAAACGCACGCCAAACCACCCGATCGATTTCGGCTTCATCTATCTCCGGCCTTTCGCTGGGGACACCCATCCGCACGGCCCACATCAGATACTCCCGGTTTCCCGCCGGGCCCTTGATCGGCGACGGCGCCAGGCCCGCCGGATGCAACCCCGCGCCGGGAGCCGCTCCCAGAACAATCTGCCGCAAAACGTCCCGGTGCACCCCCGGATCGCGAACCACCCCGCCCTTCCCCACACGCTCCGGTCCCGCCTCGAACTGCGGCTTGATCAGAAAGACCACCTGCCCCTCCCCCGACCTCAAC
>JABMPG010000709.1 GCA_013203855.1 bacterium | reverse complement strand
GGTCGTGACGGCTCAACCCACCCCCCCCGGTGAAAATGGCGCGGACCCCGTTATTCCTGAGAATCGGGATCAGATTCGCTGGCAGGAAGGCCTCGGTGGCATCCGACGCTTCGGGGCTGGGGAAAGGACGAAAGGACGCGACGATTTTCCAGGGATGATCGCTCTCGAGAAGAGCCGACTCCAGCCATTCCCGCTGAGCGGCCCCTTCAGTGAGAGGCTCGACTGCGTCCAGGAAAAAGAATGCGCAAAGCGCGCTGTCGAACCGAAACCAACCTTTGCCGGCCGGATTCGCAGGGGGATCCAACGGTCCATGACAACTCAGGAAGGGATAACGGCTCATGAGGCAGCCGGCCCGGACATCGAGGTTTTCCCGCCACAGACGGGGCGTGTCGCCGACCGTGCAGTTTCCAGTATGCAGGACCAGGTCGGGCTCCATGTACTCGATGGCCGACGCCAGACGCTGGTGAACCATCGAATCGGTTTCCATCTCGCCATATACCGCGAAGCGCAGGGAAGAGGCCTTCGGACCGGGCGGCGTGTGAATCGCCCTTTTCCAGGGGCTCCACCGAGTATCCGTCCCGATCTCCTGCCCGAGGCGCAGGAGGAGGGACTCGTGGCTTTTCGTCTCAAGGGGCATTTCGTGAACTTTGCCGATTGAGGTCGCGCAGCGCAGAGCCGATTTCCCAAACGGATTCCGGATATCAGCCAGTAGCCGGGACTCTTCCTTTGTTTCGCACACGAGAGTGCCAGAGGACGAATTCTTCCATGCCACATAAGGCCCCCACGCCAGGTACGGTTCGCAGGCGGGGCCGTGGCGCATTGGCTCCTGAAAGACCGGTCCGACCTGGCGCATGGAGACGCGGCCCTGGCGATTCAGTAGAATGTGAGCGCAAGGACCGGCCCAACTGTTTGTGCTGATGAGGTGAAAGGGCAAACCCTTCCGTTCGGAAGCCTCGAAGGTGTGGCGGTGCCCCCCGAAAAGCCCGGCGATGCGGCTGGCATAAGGGCTCAGAAAATCCATCAGGAGATCGGGATTGCTGAGATCGGGACTCTTGAAAGAGGCGCTGACGCCATAGTGGAAAAAGTGGCTGAAGATCAGAATCTTCTTGTCCGTCGATTGGATCTGTTCATCGATCCAGTCCATCTGGGCACGGAGAAACCGGCGGAAGACGTCTTCCGGGGAGTCTCCCGCCGCTTCGTCCGAAAATTCGGAAAGCATCGCCCCCCAACCGTTCCAGTCGAGGAAGAGCAGGCGGAAATCCGGCAGATCCGTCGAATACCATCGATAGGGCATTGACCATGCCTCGTAGAGCAGGGGCATCCGATGGCTTTGCTCATGCGACTTGTCCCGGGCTACGTCGTGATAGTCGTGGTTGCCAATCACGTACCAGGTCGGCGCGTGAAGTCCGGCAGCCACGCTCGCAAATCGGAAGTAGTGGGAGAGTGTCAGTTCAGGCATCTTCTCCGTGCGGTACGTGTCCGGGGCGATGTCGTCCACGTTGTCGCCCAGGAAAACCACAAAATCGGGCGCGGGGTTCAGTTCGTTGATCCGCTTCACCGTCTGGGCCAGAAGAGTCAGTTCGTTATGGGTATCGGCAACGCAGACGAATGAAAGGGCAGGATCGAAATCAGGCGGAGACATTGGGCTGGCCGAGAAGGTTGCGACCTTCCGACACCCGAGCGCGAGGGAAAGGGCTGTCCCAGCCATGCCGGTTCGGAAGAGAAAATCGCGTCGGTTCATGCTCGTGCCATGTCTTGCAGGCGGGTCACCCGCCAGAGAGGATCCTGTAGATTAACGGGTCCGAAGGTCCGCGTAAAGAGATTCGAGGAAGGCGAGATGCTTTTCTGGGGAGAACAGGATCTCGGCCCTTTTTCGCGCTTCCCGCCCATAGCCTTCGATCAGTGCCGTATTTCCAGACATCTCGGAAATCTTCCGGGCGAGCTCTTCGGAATTCCCGGCTTGAAAGAGCAGGCCCGAGACGCGCTCTTCGACCAGTTCCGGGATGCCGCCCATGCGCGAGGCGATGACCGGCTTTCCAAACGCCATCGCTTCGGCGATCGAGTAGGGCGAATTCTCGAAGCATTCCGAAGGAACGACGACGAAATCGGCATTTCGGATAGTCTCGGTGAGTTCCCGTCCCGCGAGATAGCCGGTAAACTCGACGTTCCGCATGTTCTGGGAGCGCGCCCGTTCGCACAATCGGTCCGACTCCGGGCCTTCTCCGGCGATCTTCAGGCGCTCTTCCGGAACCTGTTTCATGGCGTCGAGAAGAGTCCCTATCCCCTTGATCCCGCTGAGTCGTCCCAGGAACAGACCGTAACCGTCGCCGCCGTAACGAGGCTCGTAGCCCTGCATATCGAGACAGTTCAGATGGTGGACCGTCTTCTCGGCGGGAATTCCGTACTGCGTGAACTTAGCCCGCACGAACTCGCTCGGGGTCACGATCGCGTCGAGATAATCCACGACGTCGAACCAGCGCCGGTTGAAATAGCTCTCCGCCGCCAGGATCAGGCTC
>JABMPG010000708.1 GCA_013203855.1 bacterium | reverse complement strand
CCGTAGATCAGGAGAACCGTCGCGAGCACGGCCAGCCCCGTCGGAATATAAAGACCCCACAGGCTGGCCCGGCCGATGATAAGGGTGACGCCGGCGGCCAGCCAGGTATAGAGCGGCGGCTTCGACATCACCTCGCCCGAGGCGTCGCGCTGACTGGCCCAATGGCCGGTGCGCGCGCAATCCATCATGTAAGCAGCGGGACGTTCCTGGTCATTGTCCATCAGATCGCTCGGGCCGCTCATCCGCAAGGCGAAGAAGGCCGCCCAAGCCGCGATCAGGAAAAGGACCGGCCAGCGATTCGAGTCAGAAAAGGATGAGGGCAAGGCGTCGGGCAAGAGGGTTTCCTGTGGTGGAGAAGAATGGATTGCTGAATCTTGTTTTGCCACAAACATCTCTTTGACCACGACAATCTATGCCTCTTGAGGCCCCAGGTCGATCCAGTACCGTGACACCTTCTTTCCGGTTTGGCGCGAGACGACCTCGCTGTCTAAAACCCCGCCGTTGTGGTGAATGATCCGGGCCGAGCCGATGTTGTCGCTGTCGCAGGTGACCAAGATCCGGCGCAGACCCCGCTCGCGGGCTTTTTCGAGGATCAGGCCGAGCATCCGTGCGCCGTAGCCCTTCAGTCGCTCGCCGGGCCGCACGTCGTATCCGATGTGGCCCCCCTCGTGCAACAGCGCCTCGTTCAGACGATGCCTCAACGTGCTCCGGCCAACGATCCGGCCATCTTCGCGAAGGAGCCAGTACACTGAGTAGGACACGACGCCTGGCGGGAGCGATTCTTCGTCCTCCGCGACGCTCAGATCGTCCAGAAACCCCTCGAAATCTTCCAATATCTCGGCGTGCATGTTTTCGCCCCGCTTCCTGTAATCCCGGGCATAGGCCCGCAACTCCCGGCGCCATTCGGGCGAGGCCTTTATCAGACGGAGGGTCGGATCTCTCAGATTCGGGGCCATGGGTCTGGCAATCATAGAGGTAGCGAGATCACTGCGTCAAAGTCCGATTCGGGCGGAAAGTCCTCGCGCCGGGTTGTTGTCAGAAAGGTCTGCCACTGGGGCTTGAGCAGGGCGAGGACGTGCTCCTTGCGGCCCGGGTCCAGTTCGGAGGCCAGATCGTCGAGAAGGACCAGCGGCGGTTCGGCCGTGCGGTGTTCCATCTCGCTCGCCTCGGCCAGGCGCAGTGCCACCACACACGACCGCACCTGCCCCTGGGACGCGAAATCCCGTGCCGTCTTGCCCGACAGCGTCACCGCGAAATCGTCGCGATGCGGCCCCGTTTCGGTCTGGCCCCGCCTCATATCGTCCTCCAGGCTTTCGCTCAGGATCTCGTGAAAACGAAGCCGGGCCTTTTCCGGCGGCTCGGCGAGGTCGATCTTGAGACTGCTCACGTAACGCAGCCGCAGTTGCTCCCCCCCCTCTCCGTCGCCGACGGCGATCCGCTGGTAGAGCCGCGCCGCCCGGGGCTCCAGCGCCTCCAGAAACTCCGACCGCATCCGCAGAACCGGCACCCCGTGCTCGGCGAGTTGCGTGTCCCACGGCCCAATGTTCTCCTTCAGCAGTCGCATTCCAAGATCGGCCCGCTTGAGCAGGGCATTTCGCTGGCGCAGGGCCTGATTGTAGCGCTGAAGGTGAAAGAGAAAATCCGGACTGATCTGGCTCAGTGCCATATCGAGATAGCGTCGGCGGTCTCCGGGCGGCCCTTTGATGAGCTGGAGGTCGTCGGGCGTGAAAAGCACCGCGCGAAGCCGACCCCACAATCCGGCCAGGCGCTCCAAAGGCTGCTCGTCGATCCGCACCGTCTTCGCCCCGTCGGCAATCGTCACGGCCAGGCGGCACGTATCCCCTTCCGCGCGACGGACCTGCCCCCGCACCGCCGTGACCGTGCCCCCGGGCGACTTCCAAGGCACCACCTCGTTGTCATACCGGGTGCGGAAAGAGCGCCCCGTGACGAGGTAGAACAGGGCTTCCAGAAGAGTTGTCTTCCCCCGGGCATTGTCGCCCACGATCAGAATACGCCCCGGTGGCAGCTCGCGTTCGAGCCGTCCCAGACAGCGGAAATTCTCGATGAGAAGGCTCTCCAGTCTCATGGTCTCGAGACCCCCTCGGAGGTATCCGCACGGTTCTCCACGAGCCGGAACCCCTCGTGGGTCAGGGCCGGCACGGGCTCGAGGCGTTCCCTGAAGTCCTTGCCCAGAATGCGCCCATTCTGCATGCGGGGCGTGATGGTGAGATAGCGGATGCCTCTGCGGGCGGCGTAATTCAGGAGATTCCCAGATCGAATGGCAACGGCGGCGCTGGGGTTCACCACGCCATCCAGATTGATCACCGGCCAGTCGCAGAAGAATCCAATCGTGCCGGAATCGGTCGCTCCGAAAACTTCGTCCGGACGTTTGTCGGGCAGGTTCTCGAAGGCGTCGACGATCACCAGGGCCCCGGCCCGTCCCCGAGCGAGACGGGCGGGCCATCCCGCTCCAGCCGGATCGTCGCTCAACGTCTTACGCGCGAGGAACAGAAAAGCCGGCGCCACGAGAAAGAGGGCCAGAAGCAGGCTCGCAATTCCTCGCGACCCGGTTTTCGACAGGGCCGTCCAAAGGAAATGAGTCGCGATGCCAAGGACCAGGGCCAGCAGGAGGTCGGACGGAACGTAGTACCACTCGCGGGTCGCGAGCCGCATATACTTGTGCGCGAAGCCGAGGCAGACGACCGCGATCAGGAGCGGCGCGATCTCGAGAAGGGCCAGCAGCATTCTCCAACGTTCGGCGCGTCCACCTCGCGTGAAAAACGCCACGAGCGCGCTTCCACCGAAGATTGCGTACCAGATCGAACCGAGACCCGAATAGTACAGAATCGCGGGGAACCACTGCGCAAATAGGCCGAGCCGGTGGAGCGCAAAATCGGCCGCCGTCGCGCCCGGATTCTGCTCGAAGAAAACGATCCGGCGCACCACTGGGAGAGCCGCCGCGCTTCCCTGCATGAAATCGCCGAAGCGGTGCAGGTTCCACAGGTGCCACGGCAGGATCACGAGAAAGGCCACTGCTCCCGCGAGAATCAGGCCGGGCAAGAGGCTCGTCCCCGCTATTCGCCGTTGCCGCGAGAGGCTCCGCGCGAAGAGAAAGAGAAACGTGGCGGCGACGAAGAACGCGTTGTCGGTCCGCGTGAGATAGGTTAGTCCGGCCAGCAGCCCAAAAAGGATCGCCTGTCCCCATCGTGGCCGACGCTGAGTCAGACGGATTCCCCCCCACAGCGTCAGCCCCAGCAGCAGCGCGTTCAACGGCGCTTCGAGCCCGCTCGTGGAGAGACTGAGCATCCATGGATTGAGGAAAAAGCATGCCCCCGCGAAGGTCGCCGTCCACGCCGCGCAACCCAGCTCGCGCAGGATGCCGTACGCAACGAACGTCGCGAGGACAGAGAGAATCAGCGAAAAGATCAGAGTCGCCCGGATGGCCGTGAGCGAGTCGCCGAAGACCATGAAGAACCACACGCAGACCCGCATCCAGAGGGGGTGATATCCGTTGTGATGGACTCCGCCGGACGAGACCGAACCCTCTCCCTGGGCGATATTGCGAGCGGTCTGGAAATAATAGAAAGCGTCCTCGTAGAGCGTCTCCGTCACCAGACGGTCTCGGCCGCGCGTAACCCAAAACATCTGCGCCGCCGATCCGATCAGCAGGACCGCGATGAGGATCCACAAAGGAAGCCTGGAAACGTTGCGTGTTTTCGGGGTCATCATGGCCCCTCTTGAAATCATTATCTTCTCGTCACATGCGCCACGATCCGCATGACTTCCATCGCCTGCTCCATCCGGATCGGGAACGGTTCGCCTTCGCGCAGCGTCTCATACAGCTTGTCCCAGATGCTGGTCATGTTCATTTTCTCGCGGGGCGAAACGGGAAGGCTCTCCTCGATCCAGCGCTCCGTCCCATTCGTCGGACGGGACTGGGACCGGAAAGGCGGAGAGGCCGCGCCCGTCTTTTTCACGGGGGTCTCGGGTTGTTTGGGAACGGGCTGAAACTGGATCGCCGGCGTGCCGGAATCGACCTTGAGATCGGGAATCGGACACCGGGGATCGAGGTAGCGCAGGCGGATGGTGTTCTCGTCCGACCACAGGCCGCCCCGCGTTCCCCACACCATGTAGACCGGCTCGTCCACGAGGGCCGCGCCGCCGCTGACCTCGATATCGACAAGCCGTCCGTTGCGCCCGGTCAGAAGAATCTTCACATGATCCTCGGCATCGCCGACCGCCGCGATCCGTTTGATGTCGCTGAAGATGGTCTTGACCGGACTCTCAAGAAACTGAAGGCCCTGATCGACGATATGCGAGCCCCAGTTCATCGTCATGCCGCCGCCATAGCGCTTGAGCGTCTGCCAGTCGGCCCGGCGGCCGAAGCCCAGCCGCCGCAGCTTGAACTGAAACACCTCGCCCAGAATACCCGACTCGAGAATCTCGCGGATGTGCTGAAAACACGGCTCGAAGCGGCGGTTATGCCGGATATACAGATTACCCGGAGAGCGGTCCGCCAGACGCTTCAGGCGCTTCGCCTCGTCCCAGGTGCGCGTCATCGGTTTCTCGAGAAAAACGTCCTTGCCCGCCTCGAGAGCCATGGCCGCATGAGCGAAATGGTCGCGGGTGCGGGTGGCGATATCGACGAGATCCACATCCGGGTCGTCGATCAGATCGCGGATGCGGGCATAGGTCTTGCACCGGAAACGCTCACGCATTTCCTCGCGCCGTTCGGCGATCACATCGCACGCGGCCACGATCTGGAACTTGTCCGACCGGGCTTCCAGTTCGGGGCAATGCATACCCCATCCCGCCCGGCCGATACCCGCCAGTCCAACCCGAACCGGCCCGTTCTTCTCTGCCATAGCGTATTCTCCCCGTGGCGGCGCAAATACGTTGGTCTCCCGCCACACAAGATTTCACTATTCCCCCGTCCAAAAGCCAATGCAAGGCTCTTTTGCAGGAATCGCCAGTTTCGCCGTATGCAAATTCGATCGCTCAGTAGTTCTTCAGTTCCCGCGGGGCCTTCCGGGCCGGGCCCCGTTGGGCGCGAGCGTGGAGCGTCTGGAGAAGCGAGATCGCCGATTCGATCGCATCGAGGCCGTCATCGTGTTCCCCATGGGGAAAGGTCTGCATCTCGTTCCAGAGCATATCGGGCAGGTCGTGGGCGAAGCGTAGCCAGCCGTTCGTAACAAACGGTTCGAGGGAAGCGATCCGGACCTCCTTGTTGCGGCTGTGGTGGACCTCGCGCACGGGCAGTTGCCAGGGCATTCCGGCCGCCTTGCGACGTTTGCGTTCTTCCTCAAGGGGGAGGAGCAGGAGTTGCTGAAAGCAGTTCATCTCGATGCCGAAGAGCGCATAGTTCCAGCGCGCGTGAAGGTCGAACACCGCCTCGATCTGGGCGGTCGGCGCGGCGCGGCGCAGCCACAGGTCAAGGACGTGCCAGATGCCGGAGGGATGCAGTCCCACCGTGGCGATGGCGGCGTAATCCCCCCGCGAACGGGAGGCGTTGCGTCCGGTTGCGGAGTCGAGGAAGCCGGCGATAGTCAGGGAAGAGAGAGTCGGGTCGGAGGTCGAGTTCATGCCCGGCAGGATAGGCCAGGATGGAAGGTGATTCCTATTCCCTCAGGGCCTCAAAGGGGAATCAAAAGCACTTCCATGAGTGTGGAATCGGCACCCTCGCGAGTCAGCCTCACAAAGATTCGCCGTTTCAACTCAAAACAGCAGAGAGCCAAGTCCCGCCTCCTCTCCGCATCCCCCGCCATATCAACCACGTCAGCCGGGCGTCGGTTCCCGAATGCACAACCGCGGGCGACTGTGCCACAAACATCTGTCGATCCGCGGCATAGTCCACGACACGACACTGCTCCATGATATTTCAAGAACGTCCCGCTCCCTTTGGAGCGTCTCTGCGGGTTTCTCTGGCAAAACAACCGCCCGATATGGTAACAAAGGGAACGATTTTGCGACAAAGACCGTCGTCTGTCTGAGACGGCTGCACTAGACAATCACTACGGTATGCGCGGGCGACAGCGCCAGACGGGTTGACCATCCTCAGAAATATCCCCTGAATTTTCCCCCGCGTTCGAACTGATGATCGTTGGACTGGAGGCAGGATCATGACATATCCGCAAGTGTGGCTGGGACTGGACGCGGGCTCGGTAAGCCTGAAGGTCGCGGCTCTCGATGATGACGGGCGTATTCTCCACGAAGTCTATGTGCGGCACAACGGCCGGCCCGCCCAGGCCGCGGTTCAGCTTCTCGAAGCCCTCCGCGGGAACTGGCCGGACGAGGCCGTCCGGGGCGTGGCCGTTACCGGGTCGGGAGGCGAGCGTCTCGCCCGAGCCTTGGGGGGAGTATTCATCAACGAGATCGTCGCCTTGAGCACGGGCCTCATCCGCTTTTCACCGAAAATCCGCACGGCCGTCGAGATCGGTGGCCAAGATTCAAAACTCCTTGAGTTCGAGGGCAAGCCGTCAGTCGAGGAGACCGCTTCGGCCCTGCGCGATTTCGCCATGAATTCGCTCTGCGCCGCTGGAACGGGCTCTTTCCTCGACCAGCAGGCGACCCGGCTGGGCGTCGCCATCGAAGACGAGTTCGGCCAACTCGCCCTTCAGTCCGAGAACCCGCCCCGGATAGCCGGCCGGTGCAGCGT
>JABMPG010000707.1 GCA_013203855.1 bacterium | reverse complement strand
GACGCGTCCTGAAACGTCCCGTCGCCGTTGTTCAGGGCCACGGTAACGCCGCCGGGACCGAATCCCGCGATGTCGAGGGCGCCGTCGCCGTTGATGTCAAAAGCCCCGCGCGGGTGCTCGACGTACTGACCGGTGAATTGCTGGGCGAGGCAGAACTGCTCGGCGGCCGTCCAGATCTCATCGAGATCATAGGTTCCCGAATTCACCTCGTCCCGGACGCGCCACCCATCCCGATAGCCGAAACCCAGGACCTGCAAGGCCGGGGCCGTGAAACCCGAACCGGTCGAGAAGCCCATGAAGCCCCCCCGATCCCCAAAGCCCACAATATCCGCCATGCCGTCCCCGTTCATGTCGGCCGCCAGGCGCGGGTGTTTCTCGACACGCCACGCGTTGTCGTAGGACATCAACCGATCCCACCAGCCACCGTGCTGGAAGGCGCTGCCCGTGGAGACGGCGACCTGAACTCCGGGGTTCCCAAATGCCACAATGTCCTCCATGCCGTTGCCGTTCACGTCGGCGAGAAGCCGGATGTGCTGTTCGTGTGAATAGCCTGCTCCCGGACCGTAGCCTTCGACCCAGCGATCAGGAACACGCGCGAGACTGATTGTGACACGTCCGGGCGTCTGACTGACGATGGACAGCGACTCCCCGGTCACATTTGACATTCCGGCAGGGAAAATAAACAGAGGACCCTGAACCATGGGGGCATAGGATATATCTGAAAAAGACTGGTCCAGGGCCGAGCCTTCGATCACAAACGTCAGGTACAGTGCCGTTCCGGAAAGAGCCGAAAAGGTGGACGCCCCCGACGGATCGACCACGACGATATTCAACTTTCCTGCCTCAGGGGAAGAGAACAACACTTCGTGGGCTCCCGTCAGAATCTCACCCGGAAATACGCCGGGTGACCCGAGAATGCCGGAATCGTATTCGAGCCACAGGTTGAGCCCTGCGCAAGGCGCTGAGGTGTCTATCACAACTGGGAGGGACACGGTTTTCCCTGGATAACCGGCCGTCTCGCCTATGGAGACCGAGTTACACCACCCGGCCGACGCGGCATTCGCGATAGCCAGGAGGATCCAGCCTCTCCTGAGAAACCATCCAAGTCTTTTCATCTCTTTCCTCCAGTGGAACAGAGGTTTTTCTACAACCTTTTGTACTCCCATGTCGTTCGGGAAAACTCTCTTGATTTCGACGCATAGTATTCTCGGTGAGGCCGAATCCCCTCACGACAGAGGCTCTAAGGTAAACCCGCCTGCTGAGTATCGCATGCCGCAAATCCCCATTCATCTGAGCACGTGTTGTGATTAGTACTCAAGGGAAAATTGACGTGAATCCATTGGCAAGGCACTGCCGGAAATAGCGATTCTTTCTGGTAATGCGGTGAGTGGAGGATTCCCCTCCTGTCGGTCCTATGGAGTCTGCGGTCCTATTCTCCACGCCAGTCGGGCAGGGTCAGTTCGAGTTCCTGAAAGCCTTCTTCGAGGTTCAGGTCGAGGGGGAGGGGGTACCTTCCGCCGGACCCGGAGCCATCCTCGAAACCCAAATACAGCTCGTATCGGCCGTGGAATCGACCGTACACAACCCCCAGAAGTCCGCCGCACCTTCCGGCTTGGCGTTTCGGCAAAAGGGGATCGTCCGATTCTCCGGGGTCTAAAATCTTGAGATATGCCCTCGTCAGTTGCGGCCGGGGCGCGTCGGCGGGCCCCTTGAACTTGAACTTGAACCGGACGCCTCTCTGGCGGCAGCGCAGGTCCTGTTCAGTGTCGCCTTCCACGGTCAGGGCATCGAGATACTCATCCCCTTCCATGAAGCCAAGACTGATCTTTACGGAGTAACGTCCCTTGGCGAGGCCGGTGTAGAGGAAGCGGCCATAGTCGTCGGTGAAGAAGCGGATTTCTTCGTAGGGGGAAGTGAAAAGAGGGACGAGAACGACTTGGGCCTGTTTGGCGGGGACGCCGTCGTTGAGAAGATGGCCGGCGAACGTGTAGGGTCCCAGGTCTTGGGACGGATCGATCTTCGTGGTTTCACCGCGGCGCAGCTGTACGAGGCGCGAGATGGCCACGTAGGGCAGTTGGAGACCCGGTCTTGTTATCTTGAGACGGTAGCGGGTGGGCGCGAGTCCCGTGCACCGAAAGGCGCCTTCCTGATTGATGCCTGAGGTGCGCTTGATCGGTTTCGGAAAGGCCTTGTACTTTTCCAGCAGTCTCTGGCCGTCCCAGTAGTCCTCGACTTCCATCTCCGCACGGGCCTTGGTCACCGGGCGGCCGTTATCCAGGTAGACGCCCTCCAAAGTGGCCAGATCCTCTTCGGAACCAGGCGCCTCGGCCTGCTGAAAGAGTTGTCCCCGCGCGGTGGGCACGAAGGCGAAAACGACCAAGACAACCAGGGAGATCAGCAAGCGGCGGGTATTTCGCATAGAGGGTTTTCCTATCGGCCTTCGGCGGCCTTGGTGGGTTCGTCGGAGGCGAATTCGAGCTGGACGGTGCATGGCTGGCCGGGCGTTACCACGACTTCCTTCGGCGCGAGACCGGAATCGGGCGGGGGCTGGATGCGGAGGTGCTGTTCGTAGTACTCGTGCATCCGGCCCGACCGGGCAAATCGGGCCGACCCGTCGGCGTCGGTCAGGAGGGCCCGAGCACTCCAGGATAGGGATTCCGTTTCGCCCGGAGTCGGGCCACCCATGACGCGGAGTTTCGAAATCCACTTCCCGTTGGCCCAGAAGATATGAGCCTTCTCAACCGGGTTGCTGTCTGGGTCCAGGACCTGGACCGGGACGCCTCCTACCTTCTCCATCGAGTCGGCCTTGACCAGGGGAACATCTATCAGGGGGGTATCCGGCTTTTGCCGCGTAGTTCTGTGTCCGGGGATGCCTCCAATCATTTCGGCGATCCCGTAGTCGGGATGGGCAACGTAGACGCGCAGGCGGGGAGGTTCTCCCACTTCGGATGGCAGGTAGAAGTCAGGGATCGAGGCGGCGCCGTTTTCGTCCAATTCGATCGCGGGCCAGGGGCGGAAGGGACTCAGGCCTGCATGTTCCGGATAGACCATAAAGTCGACCTGGCCGTGGGGCAGGGCGTTTCCTTCCACATCAACGAAAGTGAGTTTCTCCGGCCACTTGTTGCGGAGGCCCGGTACTGTGAAATTCCCCTGTCTCCTGCTGTCGGAAGGTGCAAACATCACCTTCCCATCGAATTCTTGCTGGAGCGCAGGATTCGTCTGGTCCACTCCTGTGATGCAGACCAGGAGCAGGTCGGGCATCAGTTCGGGGGGGACTGTGAAGTTGTGTCCATCGGAAGGCACCTGGACTCTTTTGAAGTTCCCCGTGAGGTAGTCCTGTTTGTAGTAAAGCCGGAGCGTCAGCATGGGTGTTGAACTGCCGTTTGCCTCCTGTCCCTCGACGATACGGCGGTCCTTGCGCAGGTCCGGATTCTGGGTGGTGGAGGCGGACCGGGTTTCGGGTTTGGGTTCAATGCCCCGAGCGAAGGGGTACATTGTGGGGTCCCCGTAACAGACGAGACTGTGGAGAGCGCTTTGGAAGAAGCGGGGCCTTTTGACGAAGTATCGGTCCACAGATCGCAGGGGGATGTTTCCCGGGATCTCGGTCGCACGATTGTTCCCGAGGTCCAACTCCCAATACATCGAGCCTGGCCGAGCTTGCAGCGGGAGTCTCCAGTTGACAACCAGGAAGAGGTCGTCTTCCACAACGATCGGGATCGGCATATGCATCCCTGGTGTGCGAAAGGGCAGCACCCATTTCTCGGGGGCAAACGCGACGGCGGGTTCCCAGTCTGGTCCTTTGCAGACCCCGATCTGCCATGGAGTCTCGCGCCTAGTCCGTCCTTCTTCGATCCAGTAGAGGGCGCCGTTCCTGCGGACGAACCAGCTGGAGTCCAGGCCAGAATTCATGGGGACCTTTGAGAGCCGCGATTCTCCGGTGCCCGGATTGATGATCACCATGGACGTCAGAGGCTGGGTCGAGGTGCGGCCGATGAGAAGGCGGCGGGTTTCGGGCTGGTCGGGATCGCCGATCAGAAAGAAATACAGGGGCACGAAGGCCCTCTGAATATTCCCGTCCTCGGAGACCTGGAGGTGGGCGGTGAAAAGGATGCGGACGCTTGTCTGCAGGTCCGGTGTCAGGTCCAGTTCGGCGCACCAGGCCCGGTCCGCTCCGCCCGCCGCATAGACCCGCCCGGGCTGGTCGGCTGCCAGGAAGATCTTGCCGGGAGGCAACCCGTTGGCCTCGTTGAAGACGGCGATCTGTTTTCCCACGGTGGAGAAAACGAGGACGCGGTCCTGGCCCGGTATCCAGATGTGCCGGCCGTCCCAGTAAAGGGAGTGATACTTGCCCTCGCTGGCCGGGGCCTGATAGGCCTTTCGGATCTCCTTGCCATCGTACAGGAAGAGGGCGTTTTCGGTGATGAGGGCATCCAGCGCCTGGCCGCAGGCCGTCCAGTCCAGGACGCTCCTGGGTGGCTCGGGGAGTTCGGCGTAGAGGAAGCTGTCCTCCATGTCCATTATGGGAGGAACAGGAGTTGCCGTGGGTTCTGGAGTGGGGACGGGCTTGGGGGTTTCCTGGGGGGCTTCCTGATTGGGCCACGCTTCGAGCATCGCGTAGAGTTGGGTTTTCGTCTCGTCCGGCAGGTCCCGGACCGCGATGTAGCGTTTCATCTCGCTCCGGTATTCACGGAACGCCGTCTCGTCTTTTTTCTCTCCCATCTCGACCTCCTTGGAGGCGAGCAGATAGTAGAGTTCCCCGAGGCGCGTGTAGCGCGCCAGTTCGTCTTGAGTTTCGGGTGGGACGGGGGGTTTCTCCTGGAACTCCCGCACGAAGATCCGGTAGAGCATGTGAAAGTCGCGCGCGTCCTTTGGCATTCCCATTTCCAGAGAGCGAGCCTGGCTGAACAGCGCGCCCTTCTTGATCTGCAACTTCTGCTCCTCGGTCCATTCGGGGGTCGGTGCCGGCTTGAGTGCGGCGTGGATGGGTTGGATTCGTTCTTTCTGGCTGGCGATGGCGGCCTTGACCTGCTGGGCTGTTTCCTCCTTGCGCTTGTCCACCAGCGGCCCCATTTCGAGGAGTTCGTTCGTCAGCCAGAAATCCCTGCGGAGTTTCTGGCCCGCGGCCAAATAGCGCTTGAAGGCCTGATCGAACAGTCCCGTGAGTGTGCCGTCCGGATGGAGCCACACTTTCTGCGAGGAACCGATGATCCGCAGGATATGGTCGGCTCCGTTCATCTCAAGGTGCAGGCCCTGCTCGGCCAGTTCGAGAAACCGGCTTCGCGACTCGTAGGGCGCAAAGGAAGCGTTCACCACGTCGGGGATGATTTCGAGCGCCTCGAGGTGCAATTCGGGGTTGTCGGGCTGGACGAGAAGAGCGGCCTCGATGAGCGAGAGGGCCCTTCCCCATTCCCCGATGAGGCGGAAGGTCCGGGCGCGCTCGCGGAGGAGGGCCACTTCCCCCTCAGGATCGAAGGAGAGTTTTTCCTTGCCGCTGCTCTCGAAGAAGGCAGAAACTTTCTTCGCCAGGACGTTCGCGATCCGGTTGGGCGATTCGTCGGAGGGATCGGATCGGAAAGTCTGCGCGCTCCCCAGGCGGGCCTCGAGGAAGATGCGAACGGCTTTGCGCTCGCCGTTCTCCGTGACGTTTTCGTACCACCCATTGAAATAGAAGGGCTGAAGGCGCTCCTGGATCTGAGATCCTCCGACGACCTGGAACTCCTGCGTCAGGGCCCGAGCTTCATCCATCTCGACGAGGAACACGCCTTTCACCTTGGCGAGTTGCTGCTTGACGATATTCGCGCAGGCCTCCTGCATGGCGTCGTATCGGTGGGTCAGGTCCTTGCTGAGAAAAGGCGTGACGGCGGCGACCATCTGGATTTCCTCGGTCATCTTCTTGAGGCTCCGATCCAGAAGGGCCTGGACGGCTCGAGCCGTTTCCTCCGGTCTTTCCTCCTTCCAGAGGACCTTCTCGTTCGCGAGCCGAAGGCCGGTTTTCGTGTCGGCGATCACGACCTGGACGGTCTTCCTCTCTTCCTTTGACTCCGAGCGCATAACGACGAGGAGCCGGGCCCCCAGTAGGTTGCCGAGCTGGCGTCGGCTGTTCCCGCCGGTTGCCGACAGGGAGGCTTGCAGCGCCTCCTCCTGAAATATCTCCTCCACGTTCGCCCTTTCCAGAAGCGACAGTTCTGGCCTCTGGGAGAGCTGGACCTCGAGGATCTGAAAAGGCGGGGACTGGGCCAGTTCCTCGGAAGGGACGAGGGCGCAGGCGACCGGCTCCTCGGCCGACCGGGCCGGTAAGGCGGCGCTTAGCGAGATCAGAGCGAAGAGAAGAAGGTGAAGACATACCTTCCGCATGAGGGAACTCCTGGACGGATCGGGATTCTTGGCTATGGCTTGGCTTCAGCGGCCTGGGCGACCGGTTCGGCGTCGGCGGTCTCTTCCGCGGGCTCTGTCTGGGCGGGCTTGGCGTCGGGATGTTGGCTCCGCCATGCGGCGATGGCTTCGGGCAGCATCTCATAGGCCAACTGGGCCGCCGCTTCCTGAAGGGCCGTCTTCGCCGCGACCTGCTGGGCAAGGTCGTGGGCGGACTGGGTGCGGCGGTTGGCGGTCAGGATCTTTCCCGTCGCCGCGTCGAAGGCCTCGAGCTCGAGCCGGGCACGGCAGGTGATCAGGTCGCCCTGACGGGAGGCAAACTCGCTGAAGGCCTCCCCGATCAGAATCAGGTCCAGGTCCTCCTGCGGCGGTGGAGCCGTCTTCCCACCCTCGCGATGGTAGTCGTCGATCCACTTGTCGAGGGCTTTGCTTCGGTTCTTGACGACTTCGCAGCCCAGTTTGAGAAGGAGGTATTCCATCTCGGTCTGGGCGGCCGGGTCGGGAACGGCTTCGCCGATGATTTCCTCGGGGATGTAAACGAGAACCCGGGGGAGAGCCCCATTAGCGACTTTCTTCTTCAACTCGCTCAACTGATCTTTGGGCAGGTGGACCTGGGCGACAAGGTCCTTGGAGTTCTTCGTGAGCCGTTCGAGAATCTTCTCGGCCAAGGCCTGGCTCATCTCTTCCGCGGCTTCCGCCTTGCCTTTGGCCATGTCGGAAAAGGCCCGGCCGGTCTCTACGCCGATCACCTTGACTGTCGCGTAGATCTGATCCTTGACCTGGAACAGACGACTGAGGACGAGGACCTGCGCCCCGAGAAGGTGGCCGACCTTTGGCGCGGCGTCATCGGTCATGCCCGAGATACCGAGGTTCATTTCCTGAATCAGCTTGTCCATCTCTTCACGGGTGACCAGGCGCAGCGATTCGTCCATGGACAAGTTCACTCGAACCAGTTCGGCCATGAGCTCGCCCTGCTCCTGAAGGTTCCGATCCTTGCACTGGAAGTCGAAGACGGCCACGGTCAGGCTGGGCTCCTGCGCGAAGACCATCCTGCCCAGACAGAACAGAAGAATGGCCCCCCAGAATCCGGCTTGGCGTAACGTGCGGTGTTTCATCCTGAGTCTCCTTTTTCGAAGGAATGTCGATCAGTTGCTTGACATGATTCCGTTCTCGGGGAATATCCTCACCCCCAGATTGGTCAGCGTCTGATTGACGATCAGACGAAGGGCCTCCGTCGGCGCTGACCCGGGGCGGAACTGGAAGAAGCATACCTTGCCCCGGCCTACGGATTCGAGCCGGAAGAAATCCGAGACCGACGCCGGCCCTCCGCGGTTCTCATCCGCGAATCGATACATTTCCCCGCTTTTCGCCAGCGCTCGGATCCAGGCGTCCGCCCCGGTTCTGGCCAGCGCTTCTTCGTCAGTCAAGGCGAGTTCTCCCGACGAATCGTTGGATGTCTCGAGATCGACCGAGTCCGGCAGGGCCCAGTCGAACAAATCTCGCGTGTCGGGCTCGACTGCGAACAGGCAGGCCACGCCGCCGGATTCGGCAAAGCGGCGAGTCTTTTCCGCGAATTCCGGATCGCGGGAATACAGATGATCCGCGCCCTCGCCGGAAGCGTCAAGCAGGACGGCAGCGGGAGGGACCGGGAGTTGAAGATCCTCGCGATCGCCGGGCAGGACGCTGAGTTTCGCCTCTTCCCCGACCAGAGCCAGTTGAAGTCGAAGAACGAACGGCGACTCGGGATCCCCGATCAAAGAAACGCTTCCTTGGAGGGGTGTGCCGGATGAGCCCAGGGCAACCGACAGCAGACGATTCAACAGGACGGGCGCGGCCGGCTCAATCTCGAGGCGATTCCAAAGCGCGTACTGCGCCAGGAAGGCGCTCCGGCCGTTGGGCAAAGGAATATGGAGAAGGAGGATCCCCGGAGGCCCCGCCCCGACCAGGCGGCGGAAATTCCCCGGGGGAGGCGGAATAGCAGGGCAGGCCGACAACGACCTGTCGTCCCAGTCCCAGCCTCGGAAGTCGTCCACGGTCAAGTCCCGAAGAAGGGCATGTTCCGGCGCATGGACCGTGATCGCGGAATCGTGCCAAACCGGCGGGGAGCCGCCCCAGACCTGGTTCAGCACCACGAGGGGACAAGAGACGGAGCCGTTCGACAAGGAAGAGATGAACCGATGGAATTCCTCCAGATTCTCAAACCTGCCCGGTCCCAGGAGAACCACGTCTCCCTGGAAACCGAAGACGTCGTACCAGGTATCAAAGACAACGACATCCGCCGCAGCCTCGCGAATATCCTCGAGGACCCCTTCCGGAGCGTTGAAGACCGCCACACGCTTGTTCCGGAGAAAAG
>JABMPG010000706.1 GCA_013203855.1 bacterium | reverse complement strand
GACTTGCCGTTAGTGTTAACGGCCCTAGCCTACCTTTCTCATTTCGGCAACCGGTTCGAGGTCATCGAGATGGTGCCCTGACGTACTTCAAGGGTTGTTTCGCCTGGGCGGCTCGGAGCCGGCTTCCCGAGGTGATCCAATCGGGTAGGATGATGAAGCGGCACCTGCCGTGGATCCTCAACCACCCCCGCTCTCGCCACACCAACGCCCTGACCGAAGCCCTTAACGCCAGGATCCAGGATTTCAGATACCGCGCCCTCGGATGCTTGGCCGCCGCAACTTCCGCCGAGCGGTCCTATTCCACTGCCGCAATCTCAACATCAAGCCACTCCAAGAACCCGGAAGCGCGGGTTGGGATTGCCGGGGTGCGCCGGGCGCGGTATGGTCGGGGTCCAAGTGGATTCCTGTGGCTTTCGCGAGGAGGTGCCAGTGGCGTGTTCGCGGGCGGAATCTTGCGTTGGAGTGAACGGTGGCGGCGGGGCGTCCGGCAGATGCCTTCGCCTATTCGTTCTGTTCGTGCCTCTAGCCACTGCCTGCGACGGGGCCCGTAGGGGGCCCGATCATTTTGTTACGGAAGACAGCATCGGTGTCCAGATCGCCGTGTCGACGGCGCCCCGTTGGGCTGGCGGTCAGGGCTGGCGGCTCGAGGAGATCCCCGAGGTTACCATTGGCGTTGTCGAAGGTGATGAGCGCTATCTGCTGCATGACGTGTACCAGGTCCGCCGCATGTCCGAAGGTCGGATCGCCGTGTTGGATGCAGGCTCAGCGCGTGTGAGGGTGTACGCCGGAGATGGTGCCCACCTTTTCGATGTCGGCGGGCGTGGGGACGGCCCGGCGGAGTTCAGGAGCCCCCAGTTCCTTACCCTTGCCGAGGACTCCATCGTGGTGTTTGAGCGGTCCCCGGGTTCGGCAACATGGTTCACGCCTGGTGGAGCCTTCGTGCGCAGAGTCGCAACGCCCGGTGGGTTGGACGGCCGAAGCCTGTACCCCTTGGTGGTGGGCGTGCTGGCGGACGGAAGAGCGGTGGTCGCGGCGGCGCCACCCGGTCGCGAGAGGCCCGGGCAGCGTATCCATCGCCCCTCAATGGCAGTCTGGACGTTCCCGTTGCGTGGGACAGAGGCTGATTCGCTCTTCAGCTTCCTCGATCGCGAGCAGGAGTACTATCAGTCCGACGGTCGCCCTTCGCGCCGCGATGTAATCTTCGGCCACCGATCGTACGTCACGGCGGGGGAGGATCAGATCTATCACGGCACGACTGAGAGCTACTCGATCAACGTGTACGACGGGACCGGCTCCCTTCGCCGGGTCATCCGGAAGCCCGGGCCCGCGAGCGCGGTCACCGACGCTCATCTCGACCGGCTCGTCGACTGGACAGCCGACCGCGCGGGCCTGGAACAGGATCGCCGTGACGCACTCAAACGGTCCTTCCGCGACGGCCCGGTCAACGACTCCCTTCCGGCGTTTAGACTTCTGGTCGTCGACGCAGAAGCAAACCTCTGGGTCGAGAATTGGGCCGGCGCCGGCATGCGCACCGAATCCTTCAGCGTATTCAGCCCCGAGGGCGAGTGGCTAGGAGACGTAACCGTCCCCACGGGCCTGTCCTGGCTTCGCGGGAGCCGCACGAACCCAATCGAAATCGGGAGTGATTATGTACTCGGGGTGTGGGAGGGCGATCTGGGCGTGCAGCAGGTCCGGCTGTACCGCCTGCTCAAGGACTGAGAGGCGCGACTCGCACTCGCCTCATATAGGATTCAAGTGGAGTGCGCCAAGTGTCTTAGCCAATCATGAGGGTCGGATGTAGGCCGGCTGTTACTAGGGGGGCGACTACCAGGGTCCCTGGAAGACCACCCACGACACCGTTCGACCGCACGGCTCCCTGGGCAAGTTGCCTCCCCGCGAGTCTGTGGAGATTCATAGACAACAACGCAGAGCGTCCACCGCTCTCAACGCGAGATCGAGACTCCCGGAATGATTGGATCAAACTGGGGGTCAGTCCCCACCTCCACCCCAACCTTCACGCGTCCAGATGACGATCAGACCACACATGTCACCGCCTATGCCGGCGTTGTGTTGAAGCTCCTCGGGGACCTCACCAAAATAGCGGTAGATCTCCACCGCCATCAGGTCACCGGGCAGGACCCCGTCAAGGGGGTACGTCTCCCACGGATTCCGGCCCCATTCGACGCGAACCGGCAGGTTGTTCAGGCGATAGCTGAAGCACCCCCTGCCCAAGCCCGACACAATGCGAGGTCCACGAGAGGACCAATCTGTCCTTCGGACCTTGTCCAGATCACGAAAGACCTCCCTTACCCCATACTTCGACTTCAAATGGACATCGAAAGGATCAAGGAACAACCCCCTTCCCGCCTCACGTCTCCTTGAGAACTGGCTCAAGCCCGACCGGCTTTCGACCTCGACAATCAACCCAGCGACCTCCAGCGGTTGCGTCGCCAGCCGGACCGTGACATCCGGCCCGGACAAAGCCTCGACGGCGACCGCGTACCCCATCGCCTCGACCCTCAGCGATCGAGCGGATTCCCCCCGCGCAAGTCTGACCGACCCCTCGATGTCACTCAACCCACCGGTCAGCACGACCGAGGCGGAGTCGAGAGTTTGAACCAGTGCCATCGGGACCGGGAGGCCTGAATCCCTATCAAGCACGCGGACATTCACGGTCTGGCCGGCGCCTCCAATTGGAGCTACGACCAATAGGATCGTCAGGAACACTCCGATTCGAATTCGAGCTTTCATGTTATGCTCTGGCAAAACCCACCGTCTGAACAACGCCCAATAACTTCAGCGAAGACCTTCACCGGATCGAGTCCAGTTCGGAGGCGACCCGTAGGTCTCTGAACTCGATACGAGGAACGTCACCTCTCGACAGCACCAGCGCCAATGTGTCGGTCATCCTGAGCAAGGGATAGGAAGTCCAAGGACCCTGCGAGTCCCTGAGGCTTCTGGAAGAATGTGGGCGAGGTGGGTGTGATGGGTCAAGAACGGAACGTATCGGTATGTAGAGGGGAATCGTGGCTGCGGCGGACAGGGAGGGTGGCTTTCGGAGCGCACCTCCGGTGGTGCCTGAGGGGTCAGGCGTCCCAGCTCTGATCGAAGTGGTCTTCCGGAATGGGCTCGGAATCGGCGGGATCGAAGTCGGGGGTCTGGTCGAGGTCGGCGGGGAAGAATCCCCGGGCGACCTCGTGGTGTTTCCCACGGCCGGTCCCCATGGCGAGCTCGGTCTGGGGT
>JABMPG010000705.1 GCA_013203855.1 bacterium | reverse complement strand
CTCCTCGACGAACCGACGCGCGGCATCGACGTGGGTAGCAAGGTCGAGATCTATCGCCTCGTGGGCGAACTCGCCGCGCAGGGCAAGGGAATCGTCTTTGTCTCGTCTTATCTGCCCGAGATCTTTGGCGTATGCGACACCCTCGCAGTCATGCACCGGGGCCGGATGAGCGCGGCCCGCCCGGTGTCGGGCTGGACCCATCAGGAAGTGATGCGCTACGCCACCTCCGGCGCGTGATCCTTTGTGGCACAGTCGCCCCCGGCCGTGCATGACTGGCCAACTCCCAACCCAAGGCGGTTAAGAGAATGGAAAAATTCAAGCGAATCCTCTCCCTCTTCGGCCCGGTCCTCGGCCTCATCTTCGTCTACGCCGTCTTCTTCATCAAGGCGCCGCCGGCCTTTCATTCCCTGTACAACACCAAAACCTTTCTCACCCAGACCGTCATCTACGGCATCGGCGCCCTGGGAATGACCCTCATCATCATCGGCGGCGGGATCGACCTGAGCGCCGGATCAGTGATCGCCTTGGGAACCGTGGTGACGGCAACGGTTCTGCGAAAATGGGGCGGTGATGAGGTCGGCGTTCTTCTGCCGATTGGGGCAGCGGTCGCGGCCATCGCAGTCTGCGCGGTGACGGGCCTGATCAACGGAGCGATCATCTCGGGCCTGCGCATCGTCCCCTTCATTGTCACGTTGGGAATGATGCAGATTGCGCGGGGCGCGGCCAAGGGGGTGGCCGACCAGACCACCGTCAACGCCCCCGGAACCTGGCTGAACAACCTGATGATCGTCGAGCCAAAGATCGACGTGTGGCATTCCATGGCGCCGGGCGTGTGGATCATGCTGGCGCTGGTGATCGTCGTCTTCGTCCTCCTGCGTTACACTGTTTTCGGCCGCTACGTTGTCGCTATCGGCTCGAACGAAGCGACGGCGCGCCTCTGCGGGATTCCCGTCCGTCGCATGCGCATCTGGATTTACACGATCTCGGGCGCTTTCATGGGCCTGGCCAGCGTCATGCAGTTTTCGAACCTCACCGTAGGCGATCCCACGGCCGCCATCGGCATGGAACTCGACATCATCGCAGCCGTCGTGATCGGCGGCGGGTCCCTGAGCGGAGGAGAGGGAAGCGCGGTCGGCTCCATCGTCGGGGCCCTGATCATGGCGATCCTGCGCAACGGCTGCAACTTGGTGGGCGTCCCGAATTATGTGCAGAATGTCGTGGTGGGTTGTATTATCATCGCCGCAGTGGGAATCGATCGGCTCAAACACACGAAGGAAGCGTGAACGACAGGAGGCGGTATATGATTACGCCACAGGATGTCATCCATTTCGTCGAGGCCCGCACGGGACACCCCATCGGCCGGGAGGAGGGCCTGACCTTCGGCCCCCGCGCCCAAGAACTCACCGGCGTGACCGTCGCGTGGACCTGCGACGAATCGGTCATCCAGCGCGCGGTGCAAGCAGGGCACAACTGCATTGTCCACCACGAAGAACTCGTCATGCCTCTCCCCGGATTCAGTTCCGACCTCTACCGCCACTCCCTGAGCTGGCCGGCCAACGTGAAGCGCCTCGGCCTCCTGAGCCGCCACGACATCACCACCATCCGCATGCACGCCAGCCTGGACGAACTCTACATCTTCGACGCCTTCGCCCGGCAACTCAGACTCGGAAACCCCATCGAAAACGCCGTCCAGTATTCCCACAAGGTCTACGCCTCGCCCGTCCCGACCTTCGGCGCCCTCGTCGAGCACGTCAAGGAATGCATGAGCATGGCGGGCATGCGCGTTTCGACCCATGATCTGGATCGCCCCGTGAATCGGATCGGACTGCCGTGGGGAGGTCTTGGCCTGTTCGTGAACGTGCATTATGTGCAGATGGCCCTGGACTTGGGGGCGGACACGCTGATCTATGGCGAAAGCGACAACCTGGCTATGCGAATGGCCACGGAAAGCGGCGCGGCCTTCATCGAAACATCCCACGAGATCAGCGAGGCCCAAGGGCTGGAAGATTTCGCCCGGCACCTGAACGACTCCCTCGACGTGACCTGCGCATACACCCCCGTGCCGTGCGTGTGGCGGATGGGATGAGTCTGTCGCCGCGATGAAGCGATATGGACCGAATGTCCTACGGCCCCCCCCTCAGGGCATCGCGGAAGGCGTCGCATTTCTCTGTTCAGGGGCGGGAGAATACATGACTGGAAACCACCTGAAATATGCAATCTGATCGGGACGCCGTCTTCGTGAACCATTCGGAGCCCCAAAGGGGCCAATTCCCTCACGCACCTACGGTCGGCGGCACAGATCCCCAGAACCGCACACGACAGCCCTTTTGCAGGACCCCCGAACCTTGATCTCACGCCACCAAACACGAACCCTCTCGTTCCTGTTTCTCCTCCTGCTCTTCGTCGCCCTGAGCCGCCTGATTCTCTTGGACGCCAGGCCTTTTCACCACGACGAGAGCCTCTTCTCCTACTATGCCTGGGTCCTTTGCGACTCCGGCGATTACTCTCATCATCCCTTGCTTCACGGGCCGCTTCAGATTCAGCTCGTCGCCGCCTCGCTCAAAACCTCAACCTGGCTCGGAATCCACGGCAACGGCGATTTCTGGGCGCGGTTTCCGGCGGCGATGGCGGGGATCATTCTCCTCCTCCTGGTGTGGTTGCTTCGACGCCCACTGGGCAAGGAGGGACGGTGGATCGCCGCGTTGCTGGCGGCCGTTTCGCCGGGAATCTGGTACTATTCGCGTTTCTGTCGGAACGAGCCGCTTTTCCTGTGCGTGACGGTTCTCTTTCTCTGGACGATCACGCGGGCCTGGCGATCGACCCGTCCGTCGGGCTGGATCGTGGCATCCTTTCTCGCGGGAGCGGGCCTGATCGCCCTGAAGGAGAATTCGCTGTTCCTGCTCTTCGACGGAATCTGCTTCCTGGGCCTGATGGTCCTTTACGGATGCAAGCACGGCACCGGACGGATCGGAAAGCCCCTCGTGAGCTCCCTGCGCGTTCACCGCTGGGCATGGCTGGCAGCACTGCTGGCGGGATGGCTCCTGCTCGAAGCGATATACACCAATTTTCTCCAATGGGACAAAGCCTTCCTCGCGAAATACGCGAGATCCTGGGCTACTGGTGGGGCCAGCACCGCGAACACCGCCTCTATGGCGAGTTTCACTACTATCTCCCCATCTTGTTTCTCTATCAGCCCTTCACGATGGCTGTTCTCTTGTGGAGTGCCGGGCGTTTCTTTCTCCGACGTCCGATCCCGGGGTCTCTTCTGCTTTTGTTCGCTATGGCGGGCCTCTGGTTCGGGCGGTTTGGGGACACGATTCTCGCCTATCTCGGAATCCCCGAGAACCTCCTTCCCGCCCTGCACATGACATCCCCGTGGCACCTCGGCCTGGTGGGAGCGGTGGGATGGATGACGCTGTACGGCGCGTGGGGCTGCCTCAACGCAGGACGTCCCTTCCGGGCCTGGCTTATCTGGTGGACCGGTCTGAGCTTCCTGCAATATAGCTATGCCGGTGAGAAGGTTCCCTGGGTTTCGCTACACATCACTCTCCCCGCGATCCTGCTGGCGGCGAACCTTCTGGGGGAATGGTGGCGGCGCGAGAAAACGCTCTCCCACGGACTCCGCCTGAAAGGGATGGCCGCCCTGCTCGCCGTTGCCCTCCTCCTCAACCTTGCCCAAGGCTTCCGTCTCTGCTTCGTCCATCCCACGAATCCCGGAGAAATCCTGATCTACAACCACACCCAGCCCGTGATCCGCGAAATCGGGCATGCGATCCGGCAGAGGGCAACGACCTCCCCGGATGGACTCATTCCCCTCACGCAGGGACAGGCGAACTGGCCCATGCTGTGGTATCTCCACGGGATTCCACTCCTTTTCGTAGAGGAGCTGCACAAGGCCGACTTCCTGCGCGTCTCCTCGATTGTCTGCGACTCGGATTATGTCAAAGAGTTTCCTGACCTGTCCGTCCAGTTCGACCTGAAGCGGGTTCCTCTGCGGATGGCCTGGGTACCCGAGAGGCTGCATCTCCTCACGAGAGCGCAATCCGCCCAAGATCCCGACAAGAGCCTCTGCGGCTGGAACGCTTGGGCGACTCTCGGGCGGTATCTGATCCTTCGCCAGCCATGGGGAGACCCGGGGATCACGGCCCAGCCGGTCGAAGTCCGCTATGGAACCCGGCGAGATGGAAATTGAGTTGGTCCACTTGCCTGTTGCGCAATTTTGCGGTATATTGATACCATTTCTGCGCCGGGGTAGCCCCGGCTGATCCCTCAGGGGACATGACGGGAGGATTTTGGATGCCTACATACGAGTACCAATGCGATAAATGCGGCGAGGTTTTCGAGCATTCTCAGAAGATGACTGACGCCCCCCTCAAGGCCTGCCCTTTTGACGGCTGCAAAGGCAAGGTGAAACGCCTGATCTCCGCGGGAACCGGCGTGATCTTCAAGGGAAGCGGCTTTTACGAGACCGATTACAAGAAACGCGCCGCCGCCCCTTCGCCGGAAGGCGGATGCTCGGCCGGCGCCAGCTGCCCAAACAGCAAATCGTGCCCCGCGGCCACCTCGGAATAGACCCGACGGAACCTGACCCCCCAGGAGGAGAACCGAAATGTCCGGACACAGTAAATGGGCGACGATCCGCCACAAAAAAGCCGCCACCGATGCCAAACGCGGCGCCGCTTTCACCCGCATCATCCGTGAACTCACCGTGGCGGCCAAAATGGGCGGCAGCGATGCCGAAGCCAACCCCCG
>JABMPG010000704.1 GCA_013203855.1 bacterium | reverse complement strand
TTGCCTCATTTGCTGGTGGAGAATGAGGAAGCGCTTTTTCACGAGGCGGACAATCCGTCGGATCTGGCGGACAAGATCGAGCAGATGTGGCGGGATCCGGAGTTGGCGAAGGGGTTGGAGGAGAAGGCGGGTCTGCGTGTGGCGGATAATACGTGGCTGTCGATTGTGCGCCGGGCTCTTACGCGGCTGGAGGAGTCGGGGCTGCTTTCCCTGGGCTCGCAACTGCCCGATGAGAATGACCCGGACGTTCTGAGGCGGCGTGACCGGATTCGGCATGATCGTCGGGCCCGGAAGCGGGAATGGCGGAAGATCCGGGAGCAGATGGAGCGGGATCTATTGTGGGTGGAGCACGACCGTCAGCGGGATGTGTTTATGGGTCAGTTCGGCGGCAAGGGCGTGGAGGGCGAGACCAGCCATGTTTCGTCTGTTTTCGGCGAGGCGAACTCGGAGAACGGGTCCGATGCCGAGGAGGATGACGAACCGTCTCCATCGACTGAGGACGGGGCCGTGGCAGTGGTGCCGGCGGTTGAATCCGCGTCTGCTGGGGCGTCTGTCAGCGAAGGTGAGGGTGATGAGGACGAGGAATCTTCTCCGGCGTCTTCGCCGCAGGCGATGGAGTACGATGACCGGGCGGGTCTGCCTTTCAAGCCGGTCGCTCCGATCCGTCCGAAGCTGCTCCGGGCGCGGCCGGCGGGGAATCGGGTGACGAAGGCGGCGTTCAATCTGACTTTGCGGGCGTTGACTTGGTATGCGCGTTTTCTGGAGCGTCGGATTCGGCCTGTCGGAGTTCCGGAAGAGCGTCCGTTGCGGGTGCTTCGTCTGATCACGTCGGCGTCGGTGGGCGGCGTTGCGAAGGTGATGAATCAGACGATTTTGCAGTTGGCTCCGAAGGATGTCCAGACGTTCGTTCTGATTTTCGGTCCGAAGGATCATGTTTCGCTTCGGTTATTGAATTCACCTGGGCTCGCGTTCAAGGTGAAGCCGATGCAGTTGTGGGTGAATGCGTGGGACTGGCGGACTTTTACGAATATCAGTCGCGTGGTGAAGATTCTGAGGCGGCAGAAGATCGACCTGGTTCATGTGCATGAGCCGCAGTTCGCGCCGGTGGTGCGGATCGCGGCGGCGATGGCCGGTGTGCCGATGGTGGTTCAGCTTCATTCGGAGTACTCGGGCCGGCGGCAGTTTTCCGATCCGTATCACAAGCGTCTGGAGCGTCAGGCGATGCGTTGCGCGGCATTGATCGGGCACGCGCAGAATGTTATCGATGATGCTTACGTCTATATGGGTGGGGAGACGGCTCCGCACAACAAGAAGGTCTACCTGACTATTTGTGGGGTGGACGATGTGCCGCTGTGGGCTCACGAGGATCATATTCACGAGTGGATTCGGTTGCAGGCGGGGGGGAAGCGGATTTTTCTGCTCATCGCCCGACTCGTGCCGCTCAAGCGGGTCGACGACTTCATCGCGGCTTGCCGGATGCTGATGGACAGCGAGGAAGACGTGTTCATGGTGCTGGTCGTGTACGGCACGGGTCGGGTGAAGAATATGCAGAAGACGACGCGGATGTTCTATAGCACGTTCAAGCCGGGCGATGCGGAGCTTCTTTATTCGCTCGCTTCTCCTCCGGATCTGTTGAGGCACGTTTATGCGGCAGTGTCGTGTTCGGAGATCGAGGGACTTCCGAAGAGCATTCTGGAATATATGCAGCACGGGGTTCCGGTGATCTGCTCCGATATTCCGGCCCATCGTCAGTTGGTGGAGGACGAGGAGACGGGGCTTCTTTTCGAGGTAGGGGATTTTCCGTCGATGATGCGTCAGCTACGTCGGATTCTTCATGATACGGATCTGCATGACCGGCTGGTGCGGAACGCGCGGGGGTCGATCACGTATCGGTGCTGGGCAAATACGGCGCGGCAGAACCTGCAGATCTATCGGCGGGTCTTGACCAATGGGGCCTGAGACGAGGTGGGACATTGACCGAACGCGTTGAGTTGGCGTGGGCGGAACACGAGAAGGTCCGGCGCGGTTTTCTTCGGGGGGAGTCGGCTCCTGCCGGGGGACCGCCTTTCAAGCCTGTGCCGAGGAAGACTCCGAAGCTTCCGGCGGGTCGCAAGGCTCGGGGGAAATTGGCTCATTTTCTTTACAATTTCGAGATGCGTCGGCGTTTTCAGGAGTCCCTGGAGCGTTGTGGAAAAGGGGGGCGGAGAGGGCTTTTTGAGGAACGTCCGATCCGGGTTCTCCGTCTGGCTGCCAGCGTGAATGACGGGGGCGTGGCCAAGGTGATGGCGCAGACGGTTCTTCGTTTGGATCCGCGGGAGGTGGCGACGGAGATTTTGCTTTTCGGTCCGGAGGAGCCGCTTTCGCCGGTTCTGACTGGGTGTCCGGGTGTTCGGATCGTGCAGATGCCGATGCAGTTGTGGCTGGGGTCGTGGGATCGGCGGGTTTTCGGGAACGTGGAGCGGTTGGTCCGGATCTTCCGGGAGGCGCGGCCCGACATCGTTCATCTGCATGGTCCGGCCTGCGCCCCGGCGGTGTGGATGGCGGCGAGGAAGGCGGGGATTCCGCTGGTGGTGCAACTTCATAGCGCGTATTTGACCCGGCGGGAGAATATCGATCCGTTGCACCTGAAGATGGAGAAGGATGTTCTGCGGCGGTGTCCGTTGATCGCCCATGCGGCGGGGGTGGCGGAGGATGCGCGGCGTTATCTCGGGGGCGAGGCAGGGGATCTTCCGGAGATCTACCTGACCGAGGATGGGATCGACGACCGGGCCCTTTGGAGTGAGAACAGGCGTCTGGGGGAGTGGGTTGAGGAGCAGGCTCAGGGGCGTCCTGTTGTTTTTCTTTCGGCCCGGCTGGTCAGTCTGAAGCGGATCGGGGACTTCATCGAGGCGTGCCGGCGGCTGGTGAATGAAGGCGTGGAACTTTTTCCGGTGGCGGCGGTGTATGGGGGCGAGAAGAAGGAGGTCCGGGCGGAGGTGAAGGGTGCGTTCCGGGAGGCTTTCGGTCCGGGTGAGGGGGAGATTCTGCGCAATCTGGGGACTCCGGCGGATTTGATTTCGCGGGCGCGGGTGGCGGTGTCGTGTTCGGAGGTGGAGGGTCTTCCGAAGAGTATTCTGGAATATATGAGATTGGGCGTGCCGGTTGTGTGCAGCGATATTGCGGGGCACCGGGAATTGGTGCGCCATGCGGCGACTGGGCTTCTTTTCCCCGTGGGGGATGTGGGTGGTCTGGTGCGGGAACTTCGGCGGGTCCTGATGGATGAGGATCTGAGGAGTTCGCTGGTCGCGGCGGCTCGGGAGTCGATTTCGGGGCGACGGTGGGAGAATACGGCGCGGCAGGTGACGGGGATTTATCGAGGGATGGTGGGGGGCGGTGGTAAGTAGTCTGGAGGCGGTGGCCAGAAGGTCCGCGGTTGTGTGTCCGATCAGGACGGGCGCTGGTTTCTGAGAGCACAGCCGGGGCGACACGACCGTTTGATGGCTTGTGATATCTGCATCGTTGATCTGGTGGCGGTATCCCACGCCCTTCAGGGCTGGAAGAATGCGGAGGGATGATGTTCAGAGCAGAAGGAGACCGGGCGAGTATCTTTTTTGGTGCGGTTGTCGTGCGGGGCTTTTAGGATGGTCTCTTGAGGTGTGTGTGAGGATATAGACAGGAGCGAATATGGCTGAGAAGATTTTTTGCGGTGTCGATCTGGGCGGGACGGCGACGAAGATCGCGTTGGGACGCGCTTCGGGCGAGCTCTTGGTGGAGAGCGAGATTCCGACGAGGAGCCAGGATGGGCCAGCGGGAGTTCTGGGTCGGATCGCCGATGAGGTGCTGCGGCTGACCGGTGAGGCTTCCGTGAAGCCGGAGGCTCTGGGGATGGCCGCTCCGGGGACTCTGGATATTGCCCATGGTATTGTGAAGTATTTTCCGAACTTTCCGGGCCATTGGCCGGATGTGCCGATTCGGGGCATTCTTCAGGCGCAGATCGGGTGCCCGGTTTACATTCTGAACGATGTTCGCACCGCCACGCTTGGGGAGTTGGATTACGGTCGCGGGCGAGACGTAGATTCGATGGTTTTCATGGCGATCGGCACCGGGCTTGGGGGCGGGGTGGTGATTGATCGTCAGTTGCGTCTGGGGCGTATTGGTTCGGCTGGGGAGTTGGGTCATATGATCATGCAGCCGGACGGGCGTCTTTGCGGGTGCGGCGCACGGGGGTGTCTGGAGACGCTGGTGAGCGGTCCGGCCCTTGCGGGGGAGGGAGTGCGTCTTCTTCTTTCCGGCCAGGCCCCGCATCTGTATGAG
>JABMPG010000703.1 GCA_013203855.1 bacterium | reverse complement strand
GGCGATAAGGTGTTCTCTGAAGACCTTCACATGTTCCAGAAGCCGCGCGGCCCACATCTGAGACCATGGACGCGGCAACACAACTTGAAGGGCCGACGCGAGAAAGGAACGAGTACGTGAAACCGAACATCCTGTTTCTTCATTCCCACAACACGGGGCGCTTTATCCAACCCTACGGACATGCCGTGCCCACTCCCCACATCCAGCGTCTGGCGCGGGAGGGAGCCCTGTTTCACAAGGCCTTCTCGGCCGCGCCCACCTGCTCCCCCAGCCGAGCGGCGTTCTTGACCGGCCAGCATCCCCATTGCTGCGGAATGCTCGGACTTGCCCATCGGGGATTCGGTCTGGATGAACCTGGCCATCATATTGCCCGCACGCTCCGGGATAGCGGTTACCACACGGCACTGTGCGGGATTGAGCACATTGCCGCCTTTGGAAGGGCCACGGCCGATGTGGTTGGGTATGACCGCGTCCTTACGGATAGCGGCGCTTCAGCCCGGGAGGTTCTTCCATGTGTCACCGACTTTCTGAATAGCAAACCCACCGAGCCGTTCTTCGCCTGTGTGGGAATCCACGAAACCCACACCCCCTACCCCGAACCGGAGCCCGCCACCCATCCCGCGGAGGACGATCGGTATTGCGCCCCTCCCCGCCCTTTTGCCAACACGCCGGAACTTCGGAAGATGGCGGCCGGTTTCAAAAATAGCGCTCGCCGAATGGACGAATGCTGGGGTTCCATACTGGAAACATTGCGCGAAAACGGGATGGACGAGAATACCTATGTGTTCTGCTTTACCGACCACGGTCTCCAGTGGCCCCTGCACATCGCGAACGTGGGGGAGCACGGCAATGCCGCATTCCTCGTCATTCGGGGGCCAGAACATTTTCGCGGCGGGCAGGCTATCGATGCGATGGTCTCACTCATGGATCTGTACCCGACCGTCTGCGACCTGGCCGGGATCGACCATCCCTCCTGGCTCCAGGGAAAATCACTTCTTCCGCTTGTGGATGGAAAGACCGATTCGCTGCACGACAGACTGTTTTTCGAGCAGACCTACCATGCGTCCTACGAGCCCATGCGGGCGGTCCGCTCCGATCGGCACATCTATATCAAGCGCTACGACGAGCGGGACAAACTGGTCCTCCCCAACACCGATGACATGCCCGCCAAGCATGACATGCTGCAAGCAGGCTGGGAAAGGGAACCTCGCCATCAGGAAATGCTGTACGACCTGTATTTCGATCCGGATCAGATGAACAACCTGATCGACCGGCCGGAACTCCAGGCCGTGGCGCAGGATCTGCGGACGTCTCTCGAACGATGGATGCGAGATACGGACGACCCGCTGTGCAAGGGCGCCGTGCCCGTGCCCGAAGGGGGGTGCACCACAGACCCGGACGATTCCACTCCGGAAGGTGTCGGCCGTCCGCCACGCGTCGAGGAGTGAAAGGGGCCGAGAGCGCAAATGAGGCTCTTGAGTGACTCGTTTGGAAGGGTGCGGTATTTGTAAGAGAAGAGGTGCTCTTTTGACAAAACCCTTCTTCACTTTAGAGAATTGGCCGGACGATGGGTGGCTTGTGGGAGGCTTGAAGGAAGTCCCCTCTGTTTTCAGCCAGGGCGAATCCCTCAAGGAACTCAAGGAAAACATCGCCGACGGGTATCGGATGATGCTGGAATCCGATGCTGAGTCGTCACACGAGGGCTTGGCGACGTTGGAACTCGGGGAAGAACCGTTTGGCAGAGCGTGTGGAGCCCGTGATTCGTGTCAGGGGGGGTAATCGAAGAAGCACCCTTCTCAGGATCGGCCTGCATATGTGTCCCGTCAGGTTCTTGCGCAGAAGTGTTTCTTTTCACCAAAGCGAACAAAAAGTGAAATGTTCTTGAGTTTCGCTTTTTGTTCGTGTTAGGCTGGAATCAAAGAGCGGGAGAGGGACGGGAGGCTTGATCCTGCTTGTTTGCGCGACTGACCGAAGGAGGGACATATGGCGTCGCGGGAGATTTTGCATTTGGATATGGACACGTTCTTTGTGTCCGTCGAGCGCCTTTTGCGGCCTGAACTGCGCGGGAAACCGGTGGTGGTGGGGTCGGATAATCCTTTGGGGCGGGGGGTAGTGGCGGCGGCTTCTTATGAGGCGCGGGCGTTTGGCGTGCATTCCGCCATGCCTTTGCGGCAGGCCTATCGGCTGTGCCCGAGCGCAATTTTCGTGGCGGGTACGCCGGGGGTTTATGGCGAGGCGTCGCGGGCGATTCGTGGAATTTGTGAGGAGGCGGCGCCGCTGGTGGAGATGGGATCGCTGGACGAGGCTTATCTGGACCTGACGGGGACGGGGGG
>JABMPG010000702.1 GCA_013203855.1 bacterium | reverse complement strand
ACGCCTCACTTCTTCGTGTTCGACAAGGACCGTCGCCTGGTCTATACCGGCCGCGCCGTGGACAACCCGCGAGACACGTCGAAGATGACGGTGAACGACCTTGAGAACGCCCTGGACGAACTCCTCGCCGGGAAAGCACTCACCACCTCACAGACCAATCCCATCGGCTGCAACGTGAAGTGGGACGGCAAAGACGCCCACTGGATGCCGGCCGACGCCTGCGATCTCGTGCCGCAGAAGTAAGGCGACCGCCAAATCACGGAAAGGATATTCCCATGGAATACCGCAATTATGGCCGGACGGGCATCAAAGTGACGCCATTGTGCCTGGGCTGCATGATGTTCGGCGGCAGGACCACCAAGGAGGACTCGGCCGACATCATCGACCGCGCTCTCAACGGCGGACTCAACTTTCTCGACACAGCCAACGCCTACAGCCGGGGCCTGAGCGAGGAGGCGGTCGGCGCCGCCCTCGCACGCAACGGCAAACGCGACCGGATTATCCTGGCCACGAAGGTTTTCGCTCCGATGGACAAGGAAGATCCGAACATGCAGGGCAACAGCCGACGCCACATCATCCAGCAGTGCGACGCCTCGCTCAAACGCCTTCAGACCGATTATATCGACATCTACCAGATCCACCGGCCCATGCCCGAGATCGCCATCGACGAGACACTGCGGGCTCTCGATGATCTCGTCCGAGCCGGCAAGGTTCGTTACATCGGCACCAGCACCTTCGCCTCCTGGCAGATCATGGAAGGCCTCTGGGCGTCGAAGGAACTGGGCCTGAACCGTTTCGTAAGCGAGCAGCCACCCTACAACCTTCTTGATCGCAGCATTGAGCGGGAACTGATCCCGATGGCCCAGACTTACGGTCTCGCCCTGATCCCCTGGTCGCCCCTGGCGGGCGGGTTCCTGACAGGCAAATATCGCCGGGGCCAGGAGCCGCCGGAGGGCGCGCGCCTGAAAAAGAATCCGCGAACAGACAAGGTCCTGGTAGATTCGGCCTTCGACGTGCTCGAAGGAGCCGAGGCCATTGCCAAGGACAAGGGATGTTCGGTGAGCCAGCTCGCCCTGGCCTGGTGTGCCCAGCAACCCGGCATTACCAGCGCCATCATCGGCCCGCGCACCATGGAACAACTCGAAGACAACCTGAAGGCCCTCGACGTGGACATCACCGAAGAAGATCGCAAGCGCATCGACGAAGTGATCGCGCCCGGAGAGTCGGTCTCGCTTTATTATACGGCCAACTGGGGGCCCCACCCCCACCGCGTGCTCTGAACCACGCCCGAATTCATTCCTGGAACCGGATCCCCCGCTTAGACGCGGAGGGTCCGGTTCTCTCTGTTTTCAGAGCAGCGCGAACCGACCGCGCGATCGGAACGACATCCCGAAACACACAACTCCCCCCCGCCCGTCTCGCCGAAAAGCGCGAACCCGATTGTTTACTGACGCGTAGATCGAAGGAAGAGACCGAAAACGAGAGTCGGCAAGGGCCGACGGTCAGGGACCGACCACCTGGTGGACGCTTCCCTCGCCCTTGTCCCCGCGGTTCTTGTCGCCACCCGCAATGGCGGAACCGGCGGTGAACATGAACAACAGTACCCCAATCAGAATCCACTTCATGGTATTCGCTCCTTTCGCCAACATTCTTAACTCATAGCGTATCGGAAGATTCCCGGTCAAGAATAAGCGGAATGCGAACGGGCCCCGTGCTCCCGAGATAGGCGGAAAGTCTCGGTGCCCTTCAGCGGCATTTCCCGCCGGGAACGTCGAAGAAATCCACCTCTCCCGTTTCCAGCGAATACTCGGCCCCGACGACGATGAGGCACTTGGACTGGATCAGCTGCTCCAGAATGTCCGACCCGTGCCGGAGGTGGTTGACCGAGGCGCGCACGTTCGCTCGGATGGCATGATGGGCCAGGTTTTCCGGGTCGTGCCGGAGTTCGGTGTCCAGCAAATCCTCGATGGCCGGCCGGATACGGTCCACGATGGAGCGAAGGTTGCGCGATTGGCTTTCGGTCGGGCGTCGCAGCTCCTCAATCGTTGCCTCGATAGCGCCGCACCGGGTGTGCCCCAGGACCACGACCAGCCGCGCGCCGTACTTCTCGGCCGCGAACTCGATACTGCCGACCTGCGACGGCGCGACGATGTTTCCGGCAACGCGAATGACAAAAAGGTCACCCAGTCCCTGGTCGAAAATGATCTCGACGGGCGCGCGGGAATCGGAACATCCGAGGATGACGGCAAAAGGCTTCTGGCCTTCAAGGAGTCTGGCGCGACGGGCCTGACTCCGGAATGAGGCATGGCCGTGCGCACCCGACGCGAATCGCCGATTCCCCTGTCGCAGACGCTCGAGCGCTTCCATCGCCGAGATCATATCCTCTTCCTTTCCTCATGAGGGATACTGCGGTCTTCGTTCTCCAAGGGCCTGGACCCTAATCCTCTTTCCGCGCCGCGGCGAACGCGATCTGATAGATCCAAGCGTAGGAAGCGCCCACCGGCCCTGTCAAGCATATTGCTCGCGATTGCCGGTCGGCTTCAACCCAGGGCACATTTTCGACACGGACACAGCAAGCGTCACTCGGGCGCTGATCCAGCGCCGCAAGGTGGTCGCCGCCGTCCGGTTTCCAAAAAAGGGCTGGCAAAGGCTGCGTTTTTGCCTTAGAAAAGGGTAGAGGTCTCTCCCGGTCGGGCTTGGCCAAGGGCTGGTTGCACCATGCGCCGATAGAGCAACAGGACTGACCGGGGTGGAACGGGCAACATGGGCGAACTTCTCGGACAGATCACGGCGATGACATTCACGGACGTGATAGACATCCTGGTCATCGCGGCCCTGTTCTACTACATCTTCACGCGGCTTCGCGAGACCCGGTCGTCGGTAGCTCTCCGGGGCATGATCACGCTCCTCATGGCCTCTTTCCTGATCTACCTGTTGGCGCGGGTTTTCGGGCTGGTCGCGGTCAGTCGGATCTTCGAGAACATCTGGATCGTGATCGTGCTGGTCTTCATGATTGTGTTCCAGAACGAATTCAAGCGCGCTCTGACGGAGGTGGGGCAGTTGAGAGCTTTCCGGGCCCTGTTCACCCAGAGCGGGCAATATCTCGTAGAACTCGTCAAGGCGGTGCGGACCATGTCCAACCGGCACGTGGGAGCGCTGATCGTCATCGAACGCCGAAATTCGCTGCGCCCCTACGCCGAGACGGGCACCGTGATCGACAGCACGGTCCAGGCCGAACTGATCCGAACGATTTTCACCCCCTACTCCCCGCTCCACGACGGCGCGGTGATTATTTCGGGAGACCGGATTTCCGCCGCGGCCTGCATTCTCCCTCTGACCGCCGCCCAGGACATCAGCCCCGAGCTGGGCACCCGGCATCGCGCGGCGATCGGGCTTTCGGAAGAAACGGACGCGGTGGTGGTCGTCGTCTCGGAGGAAACCGGGACGATCTCCCTGGCCGTCGGGGGCGAAATCCAGCGTTCTCTGACCCCCGAGGAACTGAAGAAACGCCTGGAATCCGTGCTCGAGATCAAGCAGAAGGTCGAGAAGGAGGCTGTCAATGAGTCGGT
>JABMPG010000701.1 GCA_013203855.1 bacterium | reverse complement strand
TCCTGGCCCGGAGGGATTTCGTTGAAGTAGAAAATGAAGCGGTGCATACGGTTCCGAGGCCGCGAGCGCCCGGTGAGGATGTACCATCGTCCCGCGCCATAGGGCCACTGATAGTCCAGGAACTCACCGGTTGATCGTTCGATCAGCGGCAGCTCATAGTAGCGCCAGCCCCTGAAATCGATTCGAACGTACTGTTCCTCGTAGGATTCGAAGGTCTCCTGCTGAGGGTTCGAGAGTTGGACGTTCAACAGTTCTCCCTTGCCATCGCCATGGATCCAGAGACCGATCACCGGGTGGGAAGACAAATCCAGCGGGGATTCGAATGACTTCATCGCACGAGCCCAAGCGCCCCTCGCGACCGACCCGTAGTTCCGGGCCCTGAAGGTTCCACGGACCTCGCGTCCGTCCATGACTGTCCGGCCGACGCTGAGTTCGCACTGGACTTCGGGAGCCGCTTCTTTCTGGAATTCCCCCTCCTCGAATTCAGTCAGGGAAATCCTGCGGGGGGAGTCGAATGGCTCACCGGTCACGAGGGCCCGAATATGCAGTTGCAGGGGCTGTTCGCCGTTGGGGTTGTCAATGGACCAGGTGGCGCCGTGTTCGGTTTGACCTTCCGTCGTAAAGGACTCGAACTTTTGGGAGAGCAAGTCCGTTGACGTGAGAAGCCATTCGTCCTTGCCTTTATGGGTCAGCCTGAACTCCCGCCCCGGCTCGTGGCGGCGACGCTGACTTTGACGCCGAATTCGTAGCGCTTGTGGGCCTTGCCCTTGGCGATGCATTCGACGTGGGGTTCGTGGACGCTGTAAACCTTGTTCTTGTCGTGGCGTTGCTGGGCGTGGATGCGACGGGCGGTTTCGATCTGTTCGCCCAGGGCCGGGTCGGGCGCGGGACACTTGTGTTCGATGTCGCGGATCACCCGTGGCGGACGTGAAGGTAAAGATTGGCCTGCATCAGCGTTTGCCTGCCAAGCCGTGAGTAGCTCTGACGCAACGGGATGCCGCGCTCCCGGGCCGCGGCCACGAGACGCTCGCGCGAACGGTCGTAGAGCCGGGCGTCAGTCGGAAAGCGCACGTTCTTCTCCTGCACCGTCGTGTCCACGTTCACGCGTTTGAGCTGACTGTTCTTCACCGCCTTGAGTTTCAACCCCGCCGCGATGGTCTCGCGCAGCATGCGTTCGGTGCCCCTCTCGCTCAGGCGCTTGCGCCAGCGCGTCATGCTCGAAGCGTCGATCGGCGGCTGGTGCTCGAAATACTTCATGCCGCTCAAGTGCTGCCAGTACGGGTTCTCGACCCAGCCCGCCACCACGTCTTCGTCGCTCAGGTCGAAACTGTACTTGAGATAATGCAGCGCCGTCATGAGCCGCACGCTCTTGGCCGGGCATCCGTTGTCGCCGCAGAACAAGGGCGCGAACTCGGCGTCCAGCGCGGCCCAGTCCACCGCCTCGGCCAACTGAACGAGAGGATGGGCCAGATCGATGATCTCCACCAGTTCGGTCTTGAAAAGGTCGCCTTGAAGGTCTTCGCAGGGAGCGTTCTGAGGTTTCATTTCCGTATCAACTTTCGCAGGGAATGGGCGGAGCAAAGCGGGATTTCCTGCAAAAGAAAGTACCACAGAAACCTTGATTCGCCCTTTTATTATTGGGTGAAATTGGTTCTTCAGGATCGACTACCTATGCCACATTTCCCTGGGTGAACCACACGGGGGACTGGATCCTTCCTGACACACCCGCGAGGACAGGACTGCGGAAGTGGGTACGGGATCTGGTCGCGAAAACCAGATGAGACGCAGCCCATGTTTTGCTCGGTTGCGATTCCTCCCGACCCACACCAATTCAGAAGCGATCCCAGACCGGATTCGCGTTAGCGGGGGAGCGGAAGGGGAGCAGCTGCTTTTCCGCCGACTGGCGCGGTGTGCCGCTGTCATCGACGATGTCCCAGTAGAAGGTGAAGGGCTCATTGACCTGGACCACTTCCTGTATGTGCTCGAAAGGGTAGGCGCCCACTGTTTGAGACTGCCATTCGCCGTCGCCGATCCGGAAGTAGAGGATGGCCGACTGGACCTCGTCCGGCTTGTATGGCAGGAACGTATAGGCGAAGTACGAATATGGGTCGATCTGGAGGACGTAACCCGTACCGAAGTCGCCACCTCCCTGGGGCAAGGCCACGGTCAGGCCCGTGTCCGTGCTGTTGACGTCGGTCAGATCGGCATAGGCGTAACGCGGCTGCTGGACCTTGTCCGATTCGACCGTGACCCCCACGAGACCCTTCGCGGGAACCGTGAGCACGAACTGGCCTGTCACCGTGGTGGTCGTTTTCGCCTCGCCCATCGAATAGAATGCGGCCGTTCCCGAGAAGGGCGCCCCGCCGGTGATCTCGTCTCCTAAGGTGACGGTGACGTCGATGGGCATTCCGTCCTCGTTCATGAGCGCGGCGGCGAAGAGGCCTTCCTTGCGCGCGCCCAGCCAGTCGATCTGGACATTATCCACCTCAATCAGGCCCCGCTTGAGCCAGATCCACATATCGTCCTGGTCGAAGAACTTCCCGGGAGCGAAACCGTAAACCTTGTTGTCGAAGTAGGCGTATCGGTACTGGCGCAGCCAGGGAAACTCGATGCCCTGGTCTGACCAGCTCCAGGCCTGGGCAATGAGGAAGTCCTGGAGTTTGGCGAGGTAGGCCGGGATGTGCGTGTACTCGATCACCGAGACACTCGGGCCTTCATAGGGGTAGTCGGGTTTCATATAGATCGTGGACATATGGGTGATGTAATAGCCGGGATAGTTGGCGGA
>JABMPG010000700.1 GCA_013203855.1 bacterium | reverse complement strand
GGGGCGCGTGGGCGGAGGATTGTCGGGTGTAGGCGCCGAAAAAGGGGTTGTTCAGAGGGGGGGGGATGCCGATATGCATAGAAGGGCAGGGCCGGGCAATCCGGCCAGGTCGATTGGGTGGGCATGTTCCCTGCCGCAATCGTTTTACCCTTAACACCAGACTAGGCAGGAGGACTCGGCATGGCCGATGAACCCACCCCGCAGGAAACGCCCGAAACGGGCAAGAAGAGCAAGAAGAAGATTTTGATTCTGGCCGTGATCGGCGTGCTGGTTTTGGCCGTGGGAGCGGGCGGGGCCTTTTTCATGATGAAAGGCGAGTCTGAAGCACCGGAAACGGGCCAAGGGGACGAAGTGTCGGAGACGTTGAAAGAGGATGCGAAGGTGCCTCCTTCGGAGAAGCACAAGGCGAAGAAGGACGCTCATGGGGATGAGGAAGAGGGCCATGAGGGGGAGGCTGCCGAAGAGACGGTCGAATCTCTTGTCTTCACGCTTTCACGGCCCATCGTGACGAATCTCCTGGAATCGAAGCGGACGGTCTATGCCGAAGTCTGGTTCGAGGCCACTGACGCGGAGTCGTTGAGTTTTCTCCGCGAGAACGAGCATTACCTGATGGACACGTTGGTTTTCCTGTTTGGCGGCAAGACGACGGAAGATATGACATCGCCGGAGGGGAAGGATCAGCTCAAGCGGGAAATCCAGATGCGGGTCGACGCGGTGGTTTCTCAAGGGAAAGTGAAGAACGTGGGATTCTACCGGCTTCAGACGAACTGAGCCGGATTGGAAGAGGAACGGGAACGATGTCAGAGGTTCTTTCCCAAGAAGAGGTTGACGCTCTTTTATCCGGCTTGACCGGGGGCGCCATTGCTTCTCAGACCGACCAGCCGGCGCATGAGGGCTCCTTCACGAGTTATGATTTCACCAATCAGGACCGGGTGGTCCGGGGGAAGCTGCCCACGCTTGAGATGGTGCATGAGCGTTTCACCCGGTTTTTCCGGCAGTCCATTAGTTCGGCCATGCAGCGGATTGTTGATGTGAACATGGTCAACACCGACATGAGCAAGTTTGGCGAGTTCATGCGAAGCCAGGCAATTCCGTCCAGCTATCATGTGTTCCGTCTGGAGCCGCTGAAGGGCTCGTGTCTGCTGGTTCTCGAAGGAAAACTGGTCTATACGATGGTGAACTCCTTCTTCGGGGGCAAGGGCGCATCTTACTATAAGATGGAGGGGCGCGATTTCACGCCGATCGAGAACCGGTTGATCCGGACGGTGGTGGACATTATGCTTCGTGACTATGAGCGGGCTTGGCAGCCGGTGCAGAAACTTCACGTCAGTCTGACCCGTAGCGAGGTGAATCCTCAGTTTGTCTCCATCGTTCCGACCAGCGACGTGGTTTGGGTGATTGAGGTGGAGATGACTTTCGAGGATGTGAGCGAGAAACTTTATTTCTGTCTGCCCTACTCGTCCATCGAGCCTTTGAAAGACAAGCTGAAGGCGCGCTTTCAGAGCGAGAGTATGGAGAGCGAGAACACCTGGGTGGGACGGATCGAACAATGTCTGCAGACTGTGCCGGTGGAACTGCGGGTTCGGCTGGGCTCGACATCGGTGACGGCGCGGGATATCCTGAACCTCAAGGTGGGGGACATCCTTCAGCTGCGGGAGCGCAGCGGGACAGCGATGGATGTTTACGTGGAAGATGTCCTGAAGATGCAGGGCATGCCCGGGGCGAGCCGGGGCAACAAGGCGGTCAAAGTTGAAAGAATCCTCAGGTGAGGTGAGTGAAATGGCAGACGATAAACAGGAAGACTTGGGTGAACAGGAACCGGCGGGGGACGAGGCCTCTTGGGAAGATGCTTTTCGGGAAATGGCCGAAGGGCAGGAGCCCCAGCCCCAGGATGCTCTGCGGGATTCGATGAAGGGCTTTTCTCCCGATCCTCAGGCGGGCGCCGCGGCCACCGCGCTGGTCGAGAATGGGAATGGGGGGGGCGGCCGGCAGGATCCGGGCATCGGAACGGTGGACATCGAATTCTTACTCGATATTTCGCTCGATGTTACGGTCGAGGTGGGCCGGACCAAGATGCTGATCCACGATCTGCTTCAGCTTCAGCAGGGCTCAGTGATCGATCTGGACAAGATGGTAGGCGAGCCCTTCGAGGTGTACGTCAATAGGAAGTTGATGGCTTATGGAGAAGTGGTCGTGGTGAACGAGAAGTTCGGCATCCGGCTTACCGACGTGATCGATCCCAAAGAACGTATCCAGCAGTTGGCCTGACCCATCTGAGAGGCAATGGATGAAGCGCACCGTTTCCGGCCGATGGCTCCTTTTTCTGATCGTGACCGGGATGGCGCTCTTTGTGTTTTCCGGCGTGTGTAGCGTGCGCGCACAGGATCCTGCGTCCGATGACTATTTCACCGATTTCCCCACGGAATCTTCCGAACAGCAGGTTGTGGCGGCCAGCGATCTCACGGCGGGGGACGCCATCTCAAGGATGCTTGTCGCCCTGGGAATCGTTCTCGCGCTGATGTTCGGCGTTTACTGGTTTATTCGTCGCTATGCTCCGCGCGGATCCGTCTCCGCGAACCGCCACGATACGATCCGGGTTTTGGGCACGAAGATGCTTGGGGGGCGCCAGAGTCTGATGCTTGTGCGGGTGCGGGGACAGACACTATTGCTCGGGATTACGTCTCAGTCCATCTCGTGTCTTACGGAAATTGCCGAGATCGACGGCGAATGGGTCCAGCCACCGGAGGAGACCCCGACCGGCGATGCCGCCACGCCGACCGACAGCCGGTTCGGTCGGATGATCCGGCAGATTGTGGCGCGCGATGAATCCGAGCGTCCTCCTTCCTGATTGCTTTCATTGACCTGCAGCTGTGAGTTTTGGTATTGAACCGTTGCCCGGTTACATGCGGGACATGCGTGTGCGAAGCAGTGCATGGCACGTAGCGGGAGCGTCACGACCGTTTGATGGTCTGTGATATCCGCATCGTTGATCTGGTGGAGGTTTTCCCGCGCCCTTTCGGGGCTGGAGGGGATACGGATCGCTTGGACCCAGGGCAGGGATGAGAATGGCCTGAAAAGGCGCGGAAAAGTGTTAGACGGTTGTGCGTAGGGGGCTGTGCCACAAACAACAGTTTCGTCAAGCGCAATAGCGGTACGTTTCTTGATGTAGATGGGGAAACGGGTGTTTGCTCTTCCCGTAGCGCCATTTTTTCGGCGCTCTCCCTCTGCATCGAGAAGCCTCATGCGACTTTCCGGTACTTTTCAAGCGGCGGTTTTTCTGTTCTTTTTTTTCGTTTTCGCATCCGTGGCCTCGGCGCAGCCGACGAGCCCGACGCCGCCTGCCTTGCCCCAGCCCCCGGGCTCACCTTTGACGGTGACGATCGGGGGGCTGGACCCGTCCAATCCTTCGCAGGTTTCAACGGGGCTTCAACTTCTTGCCCTTCTGACTATTCTCAGCCTTGTTCCCGCGATTCTGATGATGTTGACCAGTTTCGTGCGGATTGTGGTGGTGCTTGGGTTCGTGCGTCGGGCCATGGGCACTCAGGAGGTGCCTCCGAACCAGGTGTTGCTGGGGCTGGCTCTGTTCCTGACTTTTTTCGTCATGACGCCCACTTTGTCGGAAGTGAACGAACAGGCTCTCCAGCCCTACCTGGCGGGACAGATCACTCCACTGGAGGCCTATGCGACGGGGATCGAGCCGATCCGGGAGTTTCTCTTTCAGCACTGTCGCAAGAGCGACCTGGCGTTGTTCATCCGTCTGGCGCGGATGGAACGGCCCAACGATAAGGCGGACGTGCCGACCCATGTGCTGATTCCGGCGTTTCTCATTAGCGAGTTGAAGACGGCCTTTATCATCGGGTTTATCATCTATGTGCCTTTTTTGATTATCGATATGGTGGTGGCGAGTATTTTGCTGTCGATGGGTATGATGATGCTGCCGCCGGTGATTATCTCGTTGCCTTTCAAGATTCTGCTGTTTGTTCTGGTGGATGGGTGGAACCTGGTGATCGGCTCCCTCATGAGAAGTTTCTGACCCCTTGGCAAAAAGGATCTGCCCATGACGGCCCAGATCGTCGTAGACATTATGCAGGAGTCTTTCCGGATCGCTCTGATTCTGGCGCTGCCGCCGTTGCTGGCGGCTCTTGTGGTGGGTGTGCTGGTTTCGGTTTTCCAATCGGTGACGTCGATTCAGGAGCAGACGCTGATCTTCGTTCCGAAGATGCTGGCGGTGATGGTGGCGCTGATGCTTTTCTTTTCGTGGATGCTGGCGATGGTGATTCAGTTCACTGTGACGATGTTTCAGCGTATTCCGGATTTCGTGAAATGACGCGGCCATGTTCGTGATCCCGGTCGAGCCTCTTTTCTTGTTCATGCTGGTGTTGATGCGAGTGCTGTTTTTCTTCGCCTTCATCCCGGTCTATGGCGATCCGTTCATGCCGGTGCGGGTCCGGGTTCTTCTGGGAGTGGGGGTGGCGATGGTGTTCACTCCGTTGCTGTATGGTCGGGAGATCCTTTTCCCCCTGTCCTTTTCCGGTTTTTTCGCGCTGTTGGTGCCCGAGGCTCTCT
>JABMPG010000699.1 GCA_013203855.1 bacterium | reverse complement strand
TTGATGGACTTGGCCAGCTCATCCACTTTGGCGGGGTTGAGGGGGCGTTGACGCCCCCCCACATCGATACCGCGTTCGCCGCTCACGATACCGGGGCCATTGGTGCCACGGCCGACAAATTGAAATCGTCGTCCCGCTCTGTCGGGGCAGATATTCTCGCTGACCTCTGTGCGGTTTTGGAACAATCCGGGAAGGCCGACGATTGGGCCGAAGTCGAAAGCCAATACCCCAGACTTGCGCCAGCCTTCGAAGCGGTGATGGACGCGATCGAGGCATTTCGAATCGCCGTGCCCCCGACCCGCCCCCGACGGTGGACCGCCGGGATTGGGAAATCCCATGGCCGAGGCCGAAAATTACAGCAAAAACAATGGATTAACTGGCGGAGGGAAGGCGGTGCGACCAGAAACCTTCTCCGTTTTGAGCACATCCGGACGGAGACGGTTGCAAGGATTAGGATTGGAGTGCCGGGGGAAACGTCAAACTTTCTCCCGGACCCTCTGGTGTCGAGGTGCCTCTACCCGGACATGCTGCGGAGTAATCCAAGGTGTGAAGCTCCGGGGACAACGTCGCGGTTCTGCCAGCCTCAAGGCGGACCAGCGGCCAGGGGAGACGTGGAAGGTTGAATGATTGTGAAGACTCACAGGGCTCGTCACTCCGAAGCGGCCAAAGAGGCTGATAGGCCGCAGCCAAAAGGCGATGTGGGACGGACCGCCAGACCTGTCTTTGCTGGCGGCGACACCCGGATGTCCCACCGGGCTATAGAGTCCAACCTCCCCACGACATTTCTCCGTTCTGATCAACTGGGTAAGCCCCATGGTCCCCGCCGTCAAGGTGGTATCCCGACCGCAAGGAAGGGGGACGGGCCAGGGGGTAAAGGATGCCGGAGAAAGCGAATGCCGGTCTGTAACGGACCGGATAGGGCAATGCCTATCCCGAAAGGGAGCAGACTTCCGGCGGGTGTCAACGGATGCGATGCAACCTGTATCGACGGAACCTGCTGAGACGTTAGACAATGCGGATCATTGAACAGACAGTAGGACAAGGCGCGCTTCGGGACTGGTCCAGTATCGACTGGACAGCCGTGGAACGCAATGTACGTCGGCTCCAGGAGCGGATCTTCCGTGCCGGTCAAAACGGGGAGACAGGAAGGGTCAAGAACCTTCAAAAGCTCCTCGTTCGTTCCAGTTCCGCGAAACTTCTGGCGATCCGCAAGGTGACCCAGATCAATCGGGGAAGGAACACTCCGGGGATTGATGGCGTGGTGTGCAAATCGCCGTCGAGCCGTCTCGCGATGTACAGGAAAGGTCTGAGACTCAAGGGGTATCGCCCGAAACCGGTACGACGGGTTTACATCCCGAAGGCCGGCGGCAAGCGACGCCCTCTGGGAATACCGACGATGAAGGATCGGGTTATGCAGGCTCTCGTCAAACTGGCTCTTGAGCCGGAATGGGAGCCCCGGTTTGAAGCCAACAGCTATGGCTTCCGGCCGGGACGATGCACCATGGACGCGATCGAGGCCCTCCACGTCACGCTCTCCAGAAGGGGGAGCAGCCGCTGGGTTCTCGACGCCGATATCGCCAAGTGTTTCGATAGAATCGATCACGAGGCACTATTGGCGCGCCTGCCTGTGTTCACGACCACGATCCGGCGCTGGCTCAAGGCTGGCGTTGTTGAACTCGGGAAACGGGATCATACGACGATGGGGACGCCGCAAGGCGGCATCATCTCGCCCCTGCTCTCGAATATCGCTCTTGACGGGTTGGAGCTTCTGTTCGGTGCTGAAAGGTCCGACGGCAGCCACATCACGCCTTCCCGACGCAAAGGGGAGAACAAGGGCGTCAGCCTCATCCGGTATGCCGACGACTTCGTGGTTTCCGCTCCTTCGCGGGAAGTCCTCGAAGTCTATGTGGTTCCGCGGTTGGAAAATTTCCTGGCCGAGCGTGGACTGGAACTGAGCGAAGCCAAAACCCGGATCGTCCATACGGACGAGGGGTTCGACTTCCTCGGCTTCAACATCAGACGTTTCCCCAACGGGAAGTTGCTGACCCAACCTCAAAAGGAAAAGGTCACCGAGCATCGCAGGAGGTTATCTGTCTTTCTGCGCGCCAACCGGCAACTCCCCGCCGCCGAAGTGATAAGGCTGCTTTCTCCGGTCATCCGGGGATGGTGCAATTATTACCGGCATGGTGTGTCCAAGAAGGTCTTCGCCCAATTGGACAACCACGTATGGAACATCGTCTACAAATGGGCAAAACGCCGACACCCCAAGAAAGGCTGCCGATGGGTAGTGAACCGCTACTTCGGCGTCGATCAGGGGCGTGGGTGGGTTCTGTGCGACGGCGCGATGCAACTGCCCAGGCACAACGCCACCAAGGTTTCCCGATTCGTCAAGGTGGCCGGGAAGGCCAGTCCGTTCGACCCGGCTCTCGGCGAATACTGGGAATACCGGCGCAAAGCGTGTCTGGCGCGGGAAGCATCACGGGTACATCGTGTCAACCTGCTGAAACGGCAGGACGGTCGTTGCAGGCTCTGCGGGGCCGTCTTCGAAGGAGACGCCCAGCAACACGGCGATATCATCATATGGGTGCGCCGGGAGTCTGAGGCCGAAAAGACAGACCGGATATTGATCCACCGTTGGTGCCGCCCAGGACGGGCGCCGGCAAATGAAACGGATCAGGCTGGCCGATGCTTGAGCCGTATGCGGGGAAACTCGCACGTACGGTTCTGAGGGGGCCGGGCGGGCAGCAATGCCTGCCCGGCTACCCGACACTGGGTTCGAACCTTCTACGTTTCGATGGCGGAATGAGCGGAGAGCGTTTTTTGGCCCTTCCGGTAGGTGAACGGCACTGGGTTCAAACCGCGTGTTCTTTGAAATCAACGGCTTGCGCCGATAGCAACGGATTGCGAGCGGAAGCCGCATGCGCGGACGGAGAATCTTCTGACCCCGGTGCGTTTCGCTGGACGAATGCTTACGGGCCTGTTTCGGCTCGGTACTGCTCTCGCCCTGCGGGGGAAGTTCAAATAGAAATCATCTATTGAACCAAATCCGTTTTCAACCGAACATCCAATTGACTTCAAACCACTCGCCCCGAGTTTGGTGCATGATCGTGGATGGATTTGCCATGCGCTTTCTTTCCAGGAGATTTTGGATCGTCCCCCCTATCGCTGTTGGCGTGTTGGCGATCTTTCTGGCGCCGATGTTCAAGTCCGCCCCGGAAAAGACTGTGGTCCAGGAACGCGCCGTAAAGGTCCGTGCGTTTAAGGTACCCAAGCTGGACGTGGTGCCACGGGTGATTGGTTACGGCACGGTGGAAGCTGGACAGGTATGGAATGCCGTCACAGAGGTCGCGGGGCCGGTGGTGTGGGTATCGCCACAACTGAAGAACGGAACCATCGTGCCCGCCGGAACCGAGCTTCTGCGCATCGACGACGCCGGTTACAGGCTAAATCTGGCACAGATCGAGGCGCAAATCCAGGCGTCGAAGGTCAAGGACAAGACCACCCGCGCATCCTTGGCCATTGCCGAACGGGATCTGAAACTGCTCGCTGGGGACTACAAGCGCAAGAAATCCTTGGCGGCCAAGGGGACGGTGTCCACGGCGGGCCTGGAAGCGGCCGAGCGTCAAGTTC
>JABMPG010000698.1 GCA_013203855.1 bacterium | reverse complement strand
GGGCAATATGAATGCGCGTTTTGGACGATTTCTTCCCAAAACCGTTCGGACCATGTGGGGTGAAGAAATTGCATGGCTTCCGGCCTCCCTCGCTTCTGTCTCCAATCTGCGATTACTGGCCGCCGGTTGGTGTACTGGCTATTGGCTATCGTCTCTTGGCAGTCTATCTATTCATGAGCAGTTCAATCACCGGGATCTCGACTGGTGGTTTCTGGACGGGGATGTTCAGGGTAAGGGTTTCCTCGCCAGATTGGTGGGACATCCAGGCGCCGGCCTGCTTGGTCCAGTTGACCTCGGAGCCGTCGTGGAGGAACTGGGCGTATTCGACCTTGCCGCCAAATCCGTCGAGGTGGAGGTGCTTGAAGCCCCAGTTCATGATGTGGACGTACATGCGGTTGGTTGAGGCGTTATAGGTCAGTTTGCATCCCTCGGGTTGAGTGAAGCCCTCGGGGGCCTGGCCACAGCCGTAGATGGCGCGGGCGTTGACCTTCATCCATTCGCCCATACCCGCCAGCCGTTCGGTGGCGCGAAGGTCGAAGTTTCCACGGGCAGTTGGGCCGACGTTGAGGAGGAGGTTACCGTCCTTGCTCACCGTGTCGATCAGCATGGTGAGGAGTTGCTTGACGGATTTCCAGGTCTGCTCGTCGCGGTGATAGCCCCAAGATCCGGAGAAGGTCTGGCAGGTTTCCCAGGGGACTTTCTTGCCGTTGTAGGTCACGGGTTCGCGCACGAGGAACTGCTCGGGGGTTTTGATGTCCCAGCCGCCGGGCTTGTCCATCAGGTCGAGGCGGTCGTTGACGATGATTTTGGGCTGAAGTTCGCGCACCATTTTGATCAGGTCTTTCGAGCCCCAGTCTTCATGGCCTTTGCCGTCCTCGCCGGGGTAGGAGAAATCGAAGAAAAGATAGTCGATCTGTCCGTAATCTGTGAGGAGCTCCTTGACCTGGCCGTGGAGATACTTGATGTATTTCTTCTGGTCGCGTTTCTGGTTGGCTTTTCGGTATTCCGGGTCGTTAGCCTGGGGATGGATACGGTCGACGCGATTCTCGGGGTGATGCCAGTCGATGATGGAATGGTAGAGGCCGACGCGCAGGCCCTCTTCCCGAAACGCCTCGACCATGGGCCGGATCAGGTCCTTGCCCCAGGGCGTGTTGGTCGCTTTGTAGTCGGTCAGTTTCGTGTCCCACAGACAGAATCCATCATGGTGTTTGGTAGTGATGACGAAGTACTTCATCCCCGCGTTCTTCGCGGCCCGGGCCCACTCGCGCGGGTTATAGAGATCGGGGTCGAAGTGGTCGAAGTATTTCTGATAGTCTTCGATGGTGATGCGCTCGCGGTTGCGGACCCATTCATGGCGCGCAGGCAGGGCGTAGATGCCCCAGTGGATGAAGAGGCCGAGGCGGTCGTTGAGAAACCACGACAGGTCGGGAGCGGGGGATGTTCTGGAGGCTTTGACGGACTTCGAGGAATTGGACGGCTTGTTTTTCTTCGATTCTTTCGCTTTCTTCGACATGGGAAAGACCTTTCGGAAGCTCAGAAGCTAAAATGCAGAATGTGTAGAGTCAAAATGAACAGCAACGAAGACAGGACATTCTCCAAAAACACCGTGCTCGAAGATCTATTTCGGCATCTTGGTCCACTCCGCCCCGTTCTTGCTGCTCTTGACCACGGTCTCGATGAACTGCATCCCGCGCAGTCCGTCGTTCACGTTGGGGAAGTCGAGTTCGAGTTCGGTGGGCTTGCGGCCCTCTAGCTTCGCCCGGATCGTGTCGGTCACATTGCGGTAGATGTTGGCGAAGGCCTCGATGAAGGCTTCGGGGTGACCGGAGGGCAGGCGGGTGGCGCGGGCAGCGGCGGGGCTTTTCGCCGCGACGTAATCGTTACCCCGGCTCCAGATCTCGGTAGGTTGGCCCGATTTGTAGACCTTCAGATAGTTGGGGTCTTCCTGATGCCATTCGATGCTGGCTTTTTCGCCCGAGACCCAGATGGCGAGGTCGTTTTCTTTGCCGATGCTGATCTGGCTGGCGTGGAGCAGGCCCTTGGCGCCCTTCTGGAAGCGAAGGAGGACGTTGCCGTCGTCGTCGAGTTTGCGTCCCTTGACGAAGGCGGTGAGGTCGGCACAAAGCTCGACGACTCGCAGTCCGGAGATGTACTCGGCCAGGTTTTCGGCGTGGGTGCCGATGTCGCCGATGCAGCCGGCGGCGCCGCTCTGCTTGGGATCGGTGCGCCAGGAGGCCTGCATCTGGCCGGTTTTTTCGATCGCCGTCGCCAGCCAACCCTGGGGGTACTGGACGACGATCTTGCGGATCGGGCCGAGGTCGCCCTGGCGGACCATGTCGCGGGCGAGTTTGACCATCGGGTAAGCGGTATAGTTATGGTGCAGGCCAAAGACCTTGCGGGACTTGGCAACGATCTGTTTCAGCTCCTGCGCCTGGGCAACGTCGAGGGTCATGGGCTTTTCGCAGTGGACGTGAAAGCCGGCCTCGAGAAAGGCCTTGGCGATGGGAAAGTGCCAGTTATTGGGCACGGCTATGGTTACGAAATCGATGCGGTCGCCCTCCGGCCGCTTCAGTTCTTCTTCGATCATCGTCTTGTAGTTGTCATAGGCGCGGGCGGGGTCCAGGTTGAGTTCCTTGCCCATGGCCCTACTCTTGGCCGGGTCCACGTCGAAGGCGCCCGCTACAAGATCAACGCCGCCGTCGAGCCGCGCAGCCTTGCGATGGACCTCGCCGATGAAGGCGCCGGGCCCTCCGCCCACCATGCCCCATTTCAGATTCCGTTTCAGTTTCGCCATGAGAAGTTCCTTTCCGGTCCATCCAAATGCCGTACAAATGTTGTCCGTCTCCCGAGAGTAAAGGGGAGGGAGAGGAGTTTATCAAGGGAAAAGTGGCGGCCCAAATGTTCATGTCGGCTGTCATCCCTGGACATCCGTAGTAGCCGACGGCTAGCCACCGATGAGGAGATACTCAAGCCCGGTGTCCGTCAACAATCTCAAGAACACTCTGAAGTCGTCCGGAAGAACTGGCTCGGTCAAAGGCCACGTCGCGATGGGTCTGCATGGCGCGTCGACGTTCGACAGGGGTTCGTGTCCATCAGTACCGGTCATCGGGCTGGGCATGCAGGTTCGAGACCGAGAGAATGTTTCGGGCAAGTCTCATCCAGAGATCGCACCACAGGCCGTTAGTGAACTCAAGATGTCGCGAGGCTCTGGCCCTTCTGTTTTCTGTTCACCGTTAGCCCCTTCAACCGGCAATCGTTTTCATCCGGTCCCCACTGCCCTTCTCCACTGCCCCGTTTCCCGCGCGATGGCTCTTAGCGCTTCCATCTCGGCTTCTCCCAGTGCGGCGGCTGGCGGTTCGATGTCCCCCGCACCCGCCGACCCTTCCTCGAACTCGTCGGTGTCGCCCAGTCCGCTGGTTCTCACGGCTTTGAGATAGGCGAGGATCTGGTCGCGGAGTTCGGCGGGGCGTTCGATGCCTCGGAAGACGCCTCGGTGGGTGAGGCCGGATTCTTTGATTTGTTTTAAGGACAGGGAGCCACCTCCTCCGGCTGTTTCGACGGCCAGGTCGTAGACGCCGAAGAGGCGCTGGAGGGGGCCTTGTTCGATTTTCATGTTCTGGATGTTTTCGAAGGTGAGGGTGATTTCGCGGATGGCCCAGACGCCTTCGCGAATGCGGAGACTTCGGTCAGTGATGATGTAGTAGCGCATTTCATAATCGAGGCGAATCGTGATGTAGAGGAGCATGATTTTGACGATAAGGGCGGCGAGGATGACGATCCCGATGAGCATGGCGGAGATTTTGAGGCTCACGAGGAGGAAGAGCAGGCCGAGGAGGCCGCCGATCAAGAATCCGGCAAGGCGTATCCAGAGTCCGATCAGACGGTATCTCAGGAATTTCGGTGAAGCGCGGAAGACGTGTACGGATCCGTAGGAGCCGGCAGGCGGTTCGGGCGGTTCCTGGGGGCAACGCAAGAGGGTGAGGGCAATGGATTTGAGAAATTCATACATAGGGCTCGTCTCCCTCTTCGCGCCTTGGGCGATTGGGTTCGGGCAGGGAGCGGCGGATGGCGGCGAGGTCGCTATGGATGCTGTTCAGGATTTCGAGTAGTTCGGTGGATGCGGCCGGTGCGGGCTGGGGCGCGGGGCTGGGGTCGGCGAGGGGCCGACTGGAGTGATGTCCGCGCATTCGGGTGTAGAGGAAATCGCGCAGGGGTTCGAATTCCCTGAGTCCCTGGATGGTCATTTCGGCGTTGGCGCTGCCCGAGGCGGTCTGAATGCCTAGTGAGGCGATGCCGAGGTAGCGTTCGACGATGCCGCGCGAGAGATGGATGTCCTGGATTCGGGCGTAGGTGAGGTTGATCTCGCGGCGGAAGAGGAGGCCCCAACTCATACTGATCCCTTCTTTGTCAAATCGGTAGCGCAGGGTGTGGTATTTGAAGAAGAGAGGCAAAAACACGAAGGGGAAGAAAACGAGGGAGGCCAAGCTCCACGCGAGGTACTGGAGGAGGAGATTTTGGTCGGGCCGGGTGATGGCGTAGATTTGGTCGGGATCGGGCGCGTGATCGGCTGGGATC
>JABMPG010000697.1 GCA_013203855.1 bacterium | reverse complement strand
CTTATGACCAGCGTTCTCGGCTATGCCGAACTCCTCCAGTCCGACTTGGCTGACCGGCCCCAAGTCGGCTGGATGCTTTCCGAAATCATAAAGGCTGGCCGCCGGGCGGGCGAGTTGGGGGGGCGGATGCTCACCTTTGCCCGAAGCGGTAGGCACCAGCCCCGGCCCATGGAGTTCAACGGCCTAGTCCGGGAAGCCCTGTCTTCGAGCGAGTTCGAGTCTCAGCCGGGGATCCGAATCTGTGTGGATCTCGATCCCGAAACACCCGAGATCCCGGCCGACAAATCCCAGATTCGCCAGGCGTTGCACAATCTGCTTGTCAACGCTCAGGAAGCCCTCGGGCGGGAAGGCACGATCCGAATCGCCACACGCCCTCTGGTGATCCAGGAATCGACGCGGTCCCTCCCTCTGAGCCTTGCCCTCCTCGAAGGATTGATCCCGTGCGAGGCCGAGGCGCCCCTGGAGGCCGGATCCTATGCCCTCCTCATTGTCGAGGATGACGGCGAAGGTATGACGGAGGAGGGCTGCCGGAGAGCGTTCGAGCCCTTCTATTCCACGAGGTTCATGGGACGAGGTCTGGGCCTGTCCGAAGTCCACGGAATCGTCCATCGTCACAACGGTGTTGTCGCCGTCCAGTCCGTGCCTGGGGCGGGTGCCGCCTTCGCCGTCGCTCTCCCTTCCAGCCAGACCGAGCTACCCGCGCCGTCCTTGATCGAAGCCGGTGGGAGTCATACCGGCACGGAAACCATCCTCGTTATCGAGGATACCGACTCGATTCGCAACGTTGTCACCCAGATGCTCGAACGGCTGGGTTACACGGTTCTGACGGCCGGAAACGGCGAGGAGGGAGTCAAGGTCGTGCGTGAGTACGAGGGCCGGATCGACCTCGCCCTGCTCGACATCGAAATGCCTGTTCTCGGGGGTCGCAAGACGTTCCCTCTCCTGCGAACGGAGCGACCCGAAATGAAGGTGATCGTTTGTAGCGGGTTTGATTTCGAAAATGGTCCGAAGCAACTGCTCGAAGCCGGCGCGGATGCATTCATCCAGAAGCCCTTCCTTATCAACACCCTGTCGGAGCAAGTCAGAAAGGTTCTGAACTCTTGATCCGACTCTTGTTTCTTTCGGGAGAGAACGGTTATCGGGGGCTTCTGGCCGAGGCGATCCTGCGCCACCATGTCGAGCGCGCTAATCCTGTCATCGATGAGATGATCGAACCGGTAACCGTCTGTCGTCATCCGGCCCCGTTCCCCCCCGCCCTCACAAGCGCGCTCGAGGAGATCGGCATCGCCCACTCTTTTGTCACGCTTCACCCTCCCGAGAAACTCCTGGACGGAGAGTACGATGTGGTCGTCTCGCTCTGCAACCGCGCCACCGAATCATGCCCTATGCTGCCGGGGAATCCGGAGCGGGTCGACTGGGATCTGGAAGATGTTGAAGATGGCAGCATTGCCGATGTGGGGATCGAAACCTTCCGCCGGGTCCGTGACACTATCGGTCGCCTCATTGTTGACCTGCTGCGCCACGGATACCTTACGGCCCTCGTCACCGCCAAACGTCAGGCCGATCTGATCCTCAACAACATTACGGAGGGTTTGATGGCGCACGATCTCCAACGCCGCATTTTCTACTTCAACCAGGCTGCCGAGAGAATCACCGAATACCCGCGTTCGAGCGTCATCGGCCAGGATTGCCACCAGACTTTTCCCGGCGGCGGATTCTGCGGGGGGAAAGGTCTTTTTTGCCAAGGCGAGTTCCCTACGGAGCAACCGGTCGAGAGAATGATCGAAATCACCACCCGCACCGGTGAACGGCGACGCGTCCAGGCTCGCACGCAGGCCATGATCGACCGCCGGGGACGGGCCGTGGGCGCGTTGATTCTCTTCCACGATCTCACGCGCGAACACGAACTTGCGCGTCGCCTTGGGGAGGTGGAGCAATTTTCCGGAATTATCGGACGGGACATCCGGATGCTTGAGCTCTTCGACCTCGTCCGGGACGTCGCGGATTCGAGCGCTTCGGTCCTTATCCAGGGGGAGAGCGGAACCGGCAAGGAGCTCGTCGCGGCCGCCATTCATCGGGAATCGCCGCGCTCCGGCCGGCTTTTCGTGCCGGTCAATTGTGGCGCGCTGCCCGAGAGCCTTCTCGAAAGCGAGCTGTTCGGCCACGTCCGGGGGGCTTTCAGCGGGGCGATCCGCGACAAGAAAGGAAGATTCGAGTTGGCCGATGGCGGGACGCTTTTCCTGGACGAGATCGGCGACGTCTCGCCGGCTATGCAGGTCAAACTCCTTCGGGTTCTTCAGGAAGGCTCTTTCGAGAGAGTGGGCAGTGAGAAGACCGTCCAGGTCGATGTCCGGGTCGTGTCCGCCACGAACAAGGATCTTCGGGAAGAGATCGCCCGTGGGCGATTTCGCGAAGACCTTTACTATCGCCTGGCTGTCGTCCCTATCACGCTGCCCCCCCTGCGCGAACGACGGACGGATATCCCGCTGCTCGCCCAGCACATCCTCAAACGATTCGTCGAAGACGAAGGGCGCGCCCCGATCCACTTGTCCGCCGAGACCATGGATCTTCTGGTCTCCCACGTCTGGCCGGGAAACGTCCGCGAACTCCAGAACTGGATTCAGTTCGCCCTGGTCAAGTGCAAGGGTGGGACCATCCGGCCCGAACACCTTCCGGCGCAGCCCCAGGGGACCGGACCAATCGCTTCCCGGAAGGGTCCATCGGAAAATGTGCCGCGAGGACGCCGGATGAAGCTTTCCACGTCTGCCGTTCGTGAAGCGCTGCGAAGAACTGACGGCAACAAACTCCAAACTGCCCGAATCCTCGGGGTGGGAAGAGCCACCCTCTACCGTTTTCTTGATGAAAACCGGATCGATTGATAGTGGCGGCGATCTTTGATGTCGAGCCGATAATTCGGTTCAGGGCGTTTGTATGGCTGCCGTGGGTAGAATCGCATCAGCGCGATTCTGCCCAGGGCTTGGATATCGGTTCCTGTACGCGCCAATCCCCTGGGATGTGTGGTCAAGGGTCAAACACCGGCGAACTGATATGCGGTTCCGTTCGGTTTATGCTTTGGGAAGTTTCTGGCCGGCGGGGGCGCCGGTCGGACACTTTTCGTGTGTGTGGGGGGGATGACTGAGGGGGCCGAT
>JABMPG010000074.1 GCA_013203855.1 bacterium | reverse complement strand
CCGGCCCGGTGAATTCGGTTTCGAGAAACAGATCGCCAAACGCATGGAATGGTGGGACGAAAAACGCAAGGAAGCGAAGAGGAAGACTTAGAGTTGGGGTTTTGTCTACCGCAAAACAATCGCGGCTCTGGGGCGCTACATGCGTCTGGACGGGCCTGATGGGGCATGCTACATTGTGTGTTGCAGGTTATTGATTTCAAAGGCGCAAGGGAGATCGGAAATGAATGGTCAGGGCCTGGTCCTCGGCATGAGACTGTTGGCACGTCCCGTCGGTTGCGTGGCGGTGATTCTCGTTCTTCTTGTATGCTGCAAGACGTTGACGGCCGAGCCCGTGGAGGAGCCGCTCAAGCCCGTCTCTGTCTATAGGATGGTCTGGAACGACGAATTCGACGGCCCGGCATTGGACGAGACCGAGTGGGAATACCGGATCACCACCCGTTCGGACCCAGGCACGAAGGCGCCGGTTTCGATCTGTCTGCCGCGGAACATTTCCGTTGTGGACGGAAAGATGAAGATCCAGATGAAGATCGAGGACTACGAGGGCTTTGCCAATACCTGCGGCGGCATCATCACGAAGAAGCGCTACAAGTACGGCTATTACGAAGTGAGCGCAAGAATGGATGAAACGGAGCGCGGCTGGCATGAGGCTTTCTGGAGCGCCGCCGGTGGGAACTGGCCGTGGCCCGAGGGGGTCGGGGATCAGCCTTGGTTCGAGATGGACGGCTTCGAACACTATGGCAGTTGTGGCCCCCACACCGTGAGCTACGGCTTGATCGAGTGGCCCGTTCACCGGAGCGTGAGCCGGGAAATGCTCGAAACGGACATCGACCTGGGCAAGACCTATAACCGTTACGGTATGGAATACACCCCCGACTACTTCGCGTTCTATTTCAACGATCTCTTGCTCCAAGTCGTGAATATCAGCGATCTGGGCCACGGCGACATGCTGCTGTGGCTATCCTGCGTTTCCACAAACACCGGCATTGCCAAGGCGGACGGAGAGTGTTTCTTCGACTATCTGCGCTGCTACGCCATAGACTATGGCTCCCCCGCCTATCAGAAGCGCAAAGAGGCCATGCTGGCGCGGATGATGACCGACAGCGCCGCTCTGGACCCAGAGGCAGTATCCCAAGGGGCAGACCTGTGGATTGAGGCCGAGAATTTTGTCTCCAAAGCGGGCTGGCAGGCCGAGCAAGACACGGGAAAGACCTTTCTGTACGATGGAAAGATGGAGCGGAGTCCTTCTCCAGGGATCCTCAAGGGACACACCAACAGCGAGCCGAAACCCCTCTCTTGGCAGGAGAAGACCGCCCGCACCATGATCGACATTCCCCACGCCGGAACCTGGAAAGTATGGGTTCGCGCCCGCGACTTCGAGAAAACCGCCCCCGGCTCGCGTTACTGCAATGTGGCCGTCAACGGCAAGTATTTCGAACCCCGCATGGGAACCCACGGCCAGGAAGGCCAGGCCTGGCAACTCGCCGGCCAGGTCGAACTCCAGCCCGGCCCCGCCTCCATCGAACTCATCGACTCCTCCCAGTTCTACACCCGCGTCGACCGGCTTCTCCTGACGACCGATCCTGACTACGTGCCCGAAGGGCCGGGGAATGTAGAGAACGTGAAGCATACGATGGACGAAGCGCAGTTCCGCTCGGCGCAACCCACTGAATGATGTTGTCTCACAGATATAGATCGACGGAAGGACAGAATTCCCATGAATCAGAGAAGAAGAGTCAACCGATCCCTTCTGGCTGTCTTCGCGGTGGCGGTGTGGATGGCGGTGGCCGGAAGCGGGTGCGCACGCGCGCAGACGCCTGCAGAGCCGCTTTACCCAACAGAGGTCTACCACCTGATCTGGAACGATGAGTTCGACGGCCCGGCATTGGACGAGACCGAGTGGGATCATCGCAGCAAACACTATCCTGTCAAAGTGGACAAGGAGGCTGGCAAGCCCGTTTGCCTCCAACTGCCCCGCAACGCTTTCATCGAGGACGGCAAATTGAAGATCCGGATGAAGGTCGAAGACTACGACGGCATCCCTAACACCGCAGGCGGGATCATCACGAAGCGGCGCTACAAGTACGGCTACTATGAAGTGAGCGCGAAGATGGACGAAGTGGACCACGGTTGGCACGAGGCCTTCTGGAGCGCCCTCGGCGGGAACGGCCTGAGCCCCGAGGCAAAAGCGAACACCCGTTGGTTCGAGATGGACGGCTTCGAACACTACAGCGACTGCGGGCCCCACTCCTTCTCCTACGGTCTGATCGAGTGGAAACCCGCCCGGCGCAGTCTGACCCGGGAAATGCTTGAGACGGACGTGAACGTCAACACCACCTTCAACCGCTACGGCATGGAATACGCGCCGGACTACTTCGCCTTCTACTTCAACGACGCCCTGCTCCAAGTGGCCGACATCAGTGATACGGGACACGCTGACATGACTCTGTGGCTGACGGCCGTCTCCACCCGGTTGGGGAACGTCAAGGGCGACGGCGAGTGTTTCTTCGACTATCTGCGCTGCTATGCCATCGATTACGATTCGGCCGATTACGAGAAACGAAAAGAGCGGATGCAGGCGCGGATGAAATCCGATGGCGCGGCTCTCGATCCAACGGCGAAATCCGACGGCGTGGATCTCTGGATCGAGGCAGAGCATTTCGCGGATACGGGCGGCTGGAAATCGGAGCAGGGCCGCGGAACATCCCGGCTCTACGAGGGGAAACTGGAACGGCTTCCCGCCCCGAGGATACTCCACGGCCAGACGGCTCAACAGCCCGAGTCTGTTTCCTGGGAAGAGAAAACGGCGCGAACCATGGTCGAGATTCCTGAGGGTGGAACGTGGCAGGTCTGGGTGCGCGGCCAGGACTTCGAAAAGACGGCCCCCGGCTCGCGCTATTTCAACGTGGCGGTCAACGGGAAGTACTTCGAACCCCGGATGGGAACTCACGGGAAAGAGGGCTTGGACTGGCAGCTCGCCGGGAAACTCGAGCTCGAACCGGGCTTGGCCTCGATCGAGATCATCGACACCTCCCTTTACTGGGCGCGGGCGGACAAGATTCTCCTGACAACCGATGGCGACTACGTGCCCGAAGGGCCGGGGAATGCGGAAAATGTGAAGCATACGATGGATGAAAAGGTGTTTCGCTTGGCGAAACCGGGTAAGTAGGAATCAACCGATTGGAGATAGGGCATGATGAGAAACGGCATCACGAGAGAATCTATGTTCAGTGTCATCACGCTTGGCTTGGCCGCGCTGTTCCTGTCCGCCACCTCCGCCGAGCCCCCTTCAGGCGTGCCGGAGGGCTATCAGCTCGTATGGGCGGATGAGTTCGACGGGGATGAACTGAACTGGGAGGAATGGGCGCCCCGTGATACGAAACGCAATGTTCGGGAGACCGAGGAGAAACTCAACATTACCCTTGCCCGCAACTTGAAGGTGGCCAACGGCAACCTCGAGGTGCACTGCAAGATTGAGGAGTACGATGGTTATCCGACTACGGCCGGCGGCGCCATCACCAAGCGCCGCTACAGGTACGGATACTATGAGTCGAGCGTGAAGTGCGACGGCGGCCCGGGCTGGCACGAGGCCTTCTGGGCCTATGTGTGGGGCGGCATTTATCCCAAGGAAGACTTCGGGGCCACTCCCCATTTCGAGATTGACGCCCTCGAGCACTACGCTGACTACGGCCCGCACCAGTTCACCTACGGCCTGATCGAATGGTATCCCACCAAGGGCAGCATCAACCGCGAGTACCTGACCGTCGAGGAAGACCTGGTGGCGGAATTTCACACCTACGGATTCGAATACGCGCCGGATTATTTCAACTTTTTCTTCGACGGTCGACTTCTTGAGACGGTGGACATCAGCGACGTGGGCCACAACGATTTCGTCCTGTGGCTGAGCTGTATCGCCACCCAACTCCCCGAGAAAGACGGCGTGGCCCTCTTCGATTACCTCCGGTGCTACGCCATCGACCTCGAATCCCCGGAGTATGAGGGCCGCAAGGAGGAGTTTGTCGGAAAAATCAAGACCGGGGCCTATGAGGACGTGAAATCCGCCGGAATCGACATGTGGATCCAGGCGGAGGATTTCGCCCGCACCGGCGGCTGGGAACAGCGGCGGGACGGCAGGGACCGGGTTCTGCTAGGGCACACTGAGGGAAAGAAGGGCGCCCTTTCCTGGAGCGAGCAGACCGCTCGGACAATGATCATCGTCCGAAACCCGGGCCGGCACCGTCTCTGGGTGCGAAGCAAGGACTATGCGGACGACGATCCCGGAATTCGCCACCTCAAGACCGCCGTCAATGGCAAGATGTCTGAAACGACTTTCGGCGCCCACGGCGAGGACGGCTATGCTTGGCAGGATGGCGGAATATTCGACCTCCCCAACGGCCTGACTACTATCGAACTGATCGATTCGTCCCGCTTCTATGCCCGGGTGGACAAGCTGTTCCTGACAACCGACCTCGATTTCGTGCCCGCAGGCCTGGGCAACAAGGGGAACGTGGAGCACTGGATGGAAGAGGACAGAATTCAGTCGGCGCGGCCTGCGGAATAGGGCCGGCCGGACAAAAGGATTGCAAAAGCCGGGTCGCCTGTGAGAAGTAACATCAGAAGGCCTCGGCAATGGGGAGAAATCTTACCAATGTCTGAAAAAGAAGTGCTCGATTCCAGGGGGATCGAGAAGACCATCGCCCGCATGGCTGACCAAGTCGCCGCCCTGGTGCAGGACCCCGGCCAGACCGCCCTGGTCGGCATCCGCAGTTATGGGGTGACCGTGGCCCGCCGAATCCAGAAGATTCTCGAGGAAAAGCATGGCTATTCCGTGCCGTTGGGTATTCTGGACATCACGATGTACCGGGACGACCTGCACCGGCTGGACCAGTACCCGGTCATGCAGCCGACCCATCTCGAGTTCGATTTGACGGGCCGGACGCTCCTGCTCTTCGACGACGTTCTGTATACGGGCCGGACGGTTCGATGTGCCATGGACCAGTTGATGGACTACGGGCGTCCCAAGACGATCCGCTTGGTGGTTCTGGTGGACCGGGGCCACCGGGAACTGCCGATTCAGCCCGATATCGTGGGCCTGACGCTGCAGACGAGCGCCGAAGAGAAGGTAATGGTTCATTTCTCCGAGGAGGAGAGTGGAGAAGACCGAGTGGTGGTGACCGGTCGCTGACCGATATCCCGACGCAGAGGGGGAACGCGCCTTTGAGCGAGCAGGACCTGATGTTGACCGATGAAGAGGCACGAGACGCGGCTCAGAGCATCGTGCGCCGCAAGCATCTCCTTGGTCTGGAGGAGATGAGCCGGGAGGAAATCCTCCTCATTCTCCAGACCACCCGTTCCTTCAAACAGATTTTCACCCGCTCCGTCAAAAAGGTTCCCACCCTCCGGGGCAAGACCGTCGTCAATCTTTTCTTCGAAAACAGCACCCGCACCCGCACGAGTTTTGAGTTGGCCGCGAAACGGCTGAGCGCCGATGTGGTCAACTTTGCCGTTTCGACCAGCAGCGTCACGAAGGGGGAGACCCTTCTGGACACGGCGCGAACCATCGAGGCCATGGGAGCGGACTTCATCGTCATGCGCCACCGGGCCTCCGGCGCTCCCTGGTATCTGAGCCAGCGGATCCGCGCCTCGGTTCTCAACGCCGGGGACGGCACTCACGAACACCCGACTCAGGGCCTTCTCGACGCCTATACGATTATGGAGAAGAAGGGGCGATTCGAGGGGCTGAAGGTGGTGATCTGCGGGGACATCGTTCACAGCCGCGTTGCCCGGAGCAACATCTGGGCCTTGACGAAACTCGGGGCCAAGGTCACCATTGTCGGCCCTCGCACCCTCATCCCGCGGTCCTTCGCCGAGTATGGCGTCACGATTTCCTACGATCTCAAAGAGGCGATCCGCGACGCCGACGTGATCAACCTGCTGCGTATTCAGATGGAGCGCCAGCAACGCAATCTTTTCCCCTCCATCCGGGAATACCGTCTTTTGTACCAGATCAACGAGCAGCGGCTGAACCTGGCCCGGCCTGATGTGCTCATCATGCACCCGGGGCCGATCAACCGCGGAGTCGAGATCTCCCAGGGGGTGGCCGATGGGCCCGCCTCGGCGATCAACGAGCAGGTGACCAATGGCGTGGCGGTGCGGATGGCCGCCTTGTACCTGCTGGTGGGCGCCACGGGCGTGGAGCAGGAAGTGCCTGAGGGTGAGGCGTGAGTCGGGCGATTGATTGAAGGACCCGGAAGGGACGTTTGCGTCGTTCGGACACCGGACGGGGCTGGTTGGAGGAACAGGAAGTTCATGGATCTGCTTCTGTACGATAGTCTGAGAGAGTTCGCCAAGCCTTATTACTCGGAACGAAACGACCTGCAGGACTTTGCCCATGTGCGCCGGATACTCCACGACGCGCGAAACCTGGCTGTCGGCAAGGGCGCCGATGACGATCTCTTGATCTTTGGCGCGCACCTGCACGACCTCATTTTCAACCTGGAGGCCGAGATCCGGTCTTTTCTCTTCAGCCAGGGGCTTGACCGCAACCGGATCAACGAGATCATGAAGGTCGCCTGGGAGTCGGGCAAGGAAGCCGAGCCGGAGAGCCTGGAAGGAGCCTGTCTGCACGACGCGCACATGATCGAAGGCGGTCGGGAATACCAGACGGCCAAGTGGCTGATCTCCGGAGGAGTCCGAATGCACTCGCTCTTGCAGGTGATCGACTTTCTTGAGGACCGGCTGTTCGGCCGCTATCAATGCGCTACGGAGGAGGCGGAGAAGATCCGCCAGGACATCGAGTCCTTTCAGCGCCAGTTTGTCGAGAACATCCGCCGGACCCTGAATGCCGGCGCCGCCGATGAGCCTACGGCCTACCTGCCGCCCGATGCCGAAACCGGAGGCAGTTCCTATCCCGCGCGCGAGCCTGAGTGACGAACTGTGCAGACAAAACCTAAAAGGAACCCGCCCCATGCCCAGCCTGTTGATTCGTAACGGACGCATCATCGATCCCGCCCACAATCGGGACGAGGTGGGCGATCTGCTTATCGAGGACGGCCGGAT
>JABMPG010000696.1 GCA_013203855.1 bacterium | reverse complement strand
GGGTAACAGGACCGACGACTTCCCATTCTCGCTCGGACAGCGCGCAACTGCTGGGGTGGCACATCATGATTCTCCGGAACTCAGCGAGGTGCCCCCGGTGCCCCAGGTGCAATCCGTCGACCTCATCGCATGGGCGCCATTCGTGCCGGCGGTTGAGCGTATTGCGCATCAACCAGACCGTCCGGAAACCGAAAAATGCGTCCTTCTTAATCCCACCGCACAGTTTCTCGACTCCTGGCAGATGGGGAAGGCACTCGTAGGCGACCTCTCGTGTGCAGTTCCCCAGCAGGTCATTGTAGTTGAGAACAATCAGCGCGGCATCCGGAGCTAGCGCAAGATATCGTGGCATGTTCGCGGCGAAATAGATGGGACTGCCTACCATCATGCCTACGTTCAGAACCTCCCATCCCCGGTCCGCCAGCCGCTGGTTGAACATTGAGCAGAAAGTCTGCTCAATGTTCACTCCCGCGCCCTCAACCATGGAGTCGCCAATCACAAGCAGGCGTTTCTGCCCGAGGGGGGGACACGATGGGTAATTGGGTCCACGAAAACCCCGGTTGTTAATCCAATATTCTACACGGAACTCGGGCCAAATCTGCGCGTAGCGCGCGCCTGGAAGATGGAAGAACAGGTACGGATACGCAATGCGAACATAGGGATTGGGGCCATAGGGATCAATCTCTTTGAAGCAGGGAGATTCCCAAGGGCTGGGATTGACCGACGAGAGACTCAGCAACACCTCGAAAACACCAAGGCCACAAATCGTTATCAATACGGATGGCAAGATTTTGTGGCCAATCAGAGATGCGTAATGCATCGGCACGGCCATTTCCGCGCCTCCACAATACACAGCCACTACTTCCTCAGGAGCTACTGCAAACTTTTGAACTTTCTACTTCGAGGAGCCCCACACCTATCTCCGACTGGTCAGGGGCTTCGGGCCGGGCTTGCGGGGGACCAGGTCGCGGCCCAGCAAGTCTTCTGATCTTTTCAGCAAACCTCTTCGAGCCCAGAAGACGTCCCGTGCGCTCATGGCAGCGCATCATTTCGATATCTTCATCCGCCATGCCGACCGCGAGAAGCTTCCGCCAGGAGCCGATCTCCCGCGCAAAAAGAAGTGGGCAGTCGCCTGACACCAGCGGGTCGGCCACCCTCCGCAGGCGCGACCGGCATCGCCCCAAAACCCTGCTCACAAAATCCTTTGCCTTTGGCCAGCCACTGTGGGATGTTTCACAAGAGAATTGGCAGAATGGACCGATTTGGTTAGTGATGTGGGAAACGTCGGCTTGAATATGTGTTTGGGTCATAGAGGCACAAAGAAAAGGCAGTTATTCTCTGGAATGTTGTCTCGAGCAGGAATGGGAGGATGGGCAATGCAGAAAGCAATAGTCCTTGGTATCACGATGTTGATTATGGCGTCATCTCCGCCGATCCATGCTGAATCTGCACAATCATGGCCTCATACAATCCCTTGCAGAATCAAAGACAGTGCCAATCATGACTTGTTCGTCATGACCCTTGGGGATGTTCACCCGTCTCTGGCGGATGGCGTTTTTGATCCTGTGAAGGATCAAGTGTCCCTCAAGGACGGAACCACGATAGATCATTATTATCGGGATACTCTAAAAATTGGCAATTATGCGCCATTGGATAAAACACACTTTCCGCTTCCTCCATCGGGGTGGTGCACTTGGTGCTATTATTACGGCAAGATAAATGAAGATGAAGTTATGCGTAATGCCAAATGGATCTCGGACAATCTGAAGGAGTATGGAGCCCAGTATGTTCAGATAGATTTTGGCTGGCAGGGCTCGAGCGCTAAAGAAGGGAAGTGTGATTGGTCTAACGTTGATCCCGTGAACTTTTCAAGCGGTATGCCTGCGCTGGCGCATGGTATCAAATCTCTCGGATTAAAACCAGGCATCTGGATTGTTCCGCATGGCCAGACGAATCCCGCCTTTGTTAAAAACAATCCAAACGTTTTTTTGCTCAAATCTGATGGGACATCCTCTTTCGAAGAATGGATAATCACATTTCTAGTCGACCCAACCACAGCGGAATCAGAAGTGTATCTGACAGATCTTTTCAGAGAAATGTGCGACTGGGGCTATGACTATTTCAAGATTGACGGCCTGCAGATCTGTTTCAAGCAATACAGAGACCAAAAAGAATTCATGCGGAATCCTGATGACGATAGTGTCAAACTCTATCGAAAAACATTGAACACTATCCGCTCAGCCATTGGGCCTGATCGCTATCTGCTCGGCGGCTGTGGCTTTCTACCAGATGGTATTGGCCTGTTGAATGGTTCACGCAATTCTGGAGACGTGAGACTGGGCTGGGACGGAGGATTTATGATGGCCCTTCGGGCCGCGCAGCGGGACTATTATCTTCACAATATCGTGTGGTATAATGACCCGGATGAAATTATCCTGCGGTCGCCGTTGACATATTCCCAAGCTCAGGCTTGGGCGACCCTCCAGGGGCTATCTGGATTATCGTTAATGGCAGCAGATCGCCTGGATGATTTATCCGAGCCACGTGTAGAACTCATGCGCCGAATATACCCGGCAGTGAATGTTCGGCCATTGGATTTATTCCAGGTAGATCAAAATAAGCGGATCTGGGATTTGAAGGTGAATCATCTGGATCGACACTATGACGTGGTCGGACTCTTTAACTACGATAAGGAAAAGCGCGAGACTATGTATATCCGCTGGGCAGATCTTGGCTTGGCGGCCGATCAGCCCATTCATGTCTTTGACTTCTGGAATCAGGAATATCTCGGCGTTTGGGAATCTGGCATGTTGGTGGATGTGAATCCAACAAGCTGCCGGGTGCTAGCCATTTCACCCGATTCCGGAGAAATACAACTGATTTCGACTAACCGCCATATTACCCAGGGGTGGGTAGATCTAAATGAAGCAAAATATGATGCCTCCACCAACACCTATGCGGGGGAAAGCAAAGTTATCAAAGATGATCCGTACGAGTTGCGATTTGTGTTCCCGAAGGGTGAGAATTACATAATCCAATCGGCTCTGGTGAAAAAAGGAAGAAGAAAACTCCCAGTGACGATTGCCAATCACCAAGGATGGGCAACAATCAAGGTGGTTTCAGACCGAAGCGATGAAATTCAATGGAACGTAAAGTTTGTGAAATCGGTGTTCTTCCCTGTTTCTGCGCACGTTCCCGTGAAACTGTCTGTGCAAAAGAGTGGACCGAATAGTGTGGATCTGACATGGAATGAGTCATATACAATCAATTCCGGCTATCGTGTATACCTTAACGGCAAAATGCTTGGCTATACACCCAAAGCAATGTTTCCTCTTTCGGGACTCGATCCTGACCTCGAATACACAGCCGAAGTTGAAAGCACTTGGGAAGATGGGAGCGTCAGTGGGGGCAAGGCCAGCATAGAGTTTTTTCTGAATACGATTGACGAGAAAACTGAAATGTGAACCAATGAATGGCCAGCAAGAGACCGCCACTGTTTGCTATACATCGCGCTGTATATTGTTTCAGATCGTAATCGGGGAACACCATCAATACTGTTCGGCATAGTTCCTGCCTCTGCGTTCCGAGGGCGATTTGGACTTCCGAAAAGAGAACACGAACGAGTCGGTAATACTCTCATAAATAGACTTCGCTCCTAGGCTGCGGCCACCATGGCGCCGTGAACGAGAAGACGCAACGCTCCCGAGGCCGCAAGCGTAAGCCGAGATACATGTCCGCGACCCGATCTCCCGCGCGAGCGGAAGGGGGCAGTCGCCCGAAACTAGAGAATCGGAGGCGCGCCGAATACGCGAACGTACTCTCGACCACTGCCAGCTGTCCGGACGCGCCACGAGCCCCCAGCTGTCCATGGGAAGGAAGCCCATGTTGCAGTAGGGCTGAACGAGAATCTTGCTGACCGTCACCCGACGCTGTCCCCGACGTAGCAGAAGCCCAGGCCGCCGTCGGATCCCTGCCCGAAATCGTTCTCAGGGACGATCAGCTCGACGGCGTTCGGTTTTTGGGTATTTTCCAGGCGTGGTCCCATGTCATCGCGAAAACAGACGCGCAGGTTGCGCCTTCTCAGCTTTGCGCCACAGCCCGAGCCGCGACGCCAGCCGCTCGGCCAGCGCCAGACCGCCAAAGGGGGTGACTTTGTTCCGACGAAAACTGAACCTTGATAGTATGGGGCGGTTTCTGCTTCAATTCTGTCAGCATCGGAACACTCCCCGTGTATCTCTCCACCTTCGAAAAGTGAGAGTAGCACAGAGATTCCGACGGAGCTATGTCTTTCCGCACCTTCTTTTGTTCTCATCCGTGAAGGGTCAAGGACATGTTTTTTCGCGGTAATAGATGCCTCTATTCAGGCTCATGGGAGGGGCCACGATCATGGAGTACTTTGGCGAGGGTTCGCGCGAGACGATCATCGATAGGGAGCGGGCTAAGGCCCTGCTGTCGGGAATGGTGGAGCAGCTGGCGCCTCTGAAGCGGGTGCTTCTTCTCCCCCCCGATTTCACCCGATTCCATTCCTGGGCCGGTGAGTTGACGACGATCCTGTATGAATTGCTGAAAGATTCGGCCCATGTCGAAATCCTGCCAGCTCTTGGAACCCACGCGGCCATGACCCGGCAGGAGATCGACCGGATGTTCCCGGGAATTCCCCACGAGCTGTTCCGGGTCCATGACTGGCGGCACGGGCTGGCGCGCCTGGGCGAAGTGCCGGGCGAATTCGTGTCTCAGGCGACTGAGGGGAAACTTGACTTTCCCATCACCTGCGAGGTGGCCCAGCTTGTGGTGGAGGGCGGGTGGGACCGTATCATTTCGGTCGGGCAGCTCGTGCCTCACGAGGTGGCCGGGATCGCGAACTACAATAAGAACCTCTTTGTCGGCGTGGGCGGCCAGGACACCATCAACAAGACCCATTTCGTCGGCGCGGTGTACGGCATGGAGCGGATGATGGGACGGCTGGACGGGCCGGTCCGAGCCATTTTCAACTATATGAGCGAGAATTTCGCGTCGGAAATCCCCATTTCGTACATTCTGACCGTGCGGGACCGGGATGACCGGGGGCAGATGGTTACCCGCGGCCTTTTCGCTGGAGATGACCCGCAGTGCCTGGTGCGCGGCACCCATCTGTGTCAGCGGGTGAATCTGGATCTGCTGGACGAGCCGCTGAAGAAGACCGTTGTCTATCTCGATCCCGAAGAATACAAGTCCACCTGGCTGGGGAACAAGGCGATCTACCGCACGCGCATGGCCATGGCCGATGATGGCGAATTGATCGTCATGGGGCCGGGCGTAAAGGAGTTCGGCGAGGACCCTGAGATCGATCGGCTGGTGCGAAAATACGGCTATCGTGGGACGCCCCACATTCTGCGCATGGTCGCGGAGAACGGCGACCTGGCGGCGAATCTCAGCGCGGCCGCGCACCTTATCCACGGTTCCTCCGAAGGCCGATTCCGAATCACCTGGTGTCCCGGACACCTCTCCCGCGAGGAAATCGAGAGCGCTGGTTTCAAGTACGCAAATCTGGCCGACATGCTCGACCGTTATCCCCCCGACACGATGCGTGACGGGTACAATCACATGCCCGACGGGGAAGAGGTTTTCTTCATCTCCAACCCCGCCCTCGGGCTGTGGGGCCTGCGGTTCCAGTTTGAGGGAGGCCGCTCATAAGCGGCCCGAAAAAATCAGGCAAAGGAACGGGACTCTCCGCGTTTGCGGGAACTTGCATGAGCCCTTGCTCCGGAAACTGAACTTCCTCAAACGGCCCTTCGAACGCCAGATTCCGATCTGGGTCTTTCTCTTTCTCGGGTTCCCTTCTGTGGCTGACCGGGCTTGTCTACCTTCTGACATGCCACAGAGGACACAGAGATCACAGTGGCGGTGAGAGAGCGCAGTCCGTTCTCTGTGTGCTCTGTGACCTCTGTGGCTCAACTTTGAAAGATTGCGCCTGAATTGGGCAGGATAACAGGATCAACGTGATTGAGGATGAGACGGCCGAAACGGCCCTGTTGATCCTGTTATCCCGTCGAAACCTTCTTGTATTCTTCTATCCCCCTCACAACCACTGCCTCGCGAAGGCGTAGATCGGTCTCAGCGCCGGGCTATAGTAGACTTGGTGGTGGTAGAGCCAGAAGAGGGTCTTGCAGGTCATGACGGCGAGGACTAGGGCGGCAAGGGCGGCGAGGAGAAGCCAGGACTTTGGGCCCAGGCGGGCTTCGCGGTAGGAGGTGCGCCGGATTCCGAAGGCGAATCCTCGCGTGAGGATAGAGAGGGCGACTTCTTCGGAGCGGCGGATGGTGCCGGCCAGGACGGGGCGGAGGCTTGAGACTTCGGTGCGGAGGGTGTCGCGGAGGCCGTTTCGGAAGGGGCGGTATCCCTTCAGGCGCATGGCGCGTCGCACGGTTCCGAACTCCTGCGCCACGATGGGGATGAAACGGATGGCGGTCACGGCCATGAACGAGAGGGAGTAGGGCATCCGCATGGCGAGGAGGCCTCGGAAAAACCGGTCGGGTTCGGTGGTGAAACAGACGGCGTAACCGGTAAGCATGACGGCGACCATCCGTAGCGACTGAAACAGGCCGTAGTGAATGCCTTCGCGATAGATATTCAGGCCATCGGGAAAGAAGCGATTGGACGGGAGGAAGGGGATCAGGACCGTTCGGGGATACTGGTTGTAGAAGAGTCCCTGACTGAACATGAGCCCCCAGATCAGGAGCGCGGAAGAGAAGAGGATGAGGCGAACCTGGCCGAGGGTGGGGCGGCTCAGGGCGCAGAAGACGAGGCCGCACAGGGCGAGTCCGGCGAGGAAGGGCAGGCTGTCGGCGAGGACGACGAGGGCGGAGATCGAGAAGCCGATGGCCATCTTGAGTCGCACGTCGAGCTGGCCGAAGGGGGCGTCGAGGTGGCGGGCGAAGACCTGGCTCATGACGCGGTCCCTCCCAGCGCGGCGACCATTTCCTCGACCAGGAGGGCCCGCAGTCCGAGGCGGCGGGCGTAGCGCTGAATGCTTCCGGGCCGGATGCTGGCTTTCGCGAGGGCTTCGTCTTGAAAAAGCGCTTCGTGGGGTGGGGCGTCGAGAAGGATCTTGCCTTCGGCGAGGAGGATCACCCGGTTGGCGTGGCGCGCGGCGGTTTCCATGTCGTGGGTGCAGAAGACGACGAGATCGAAGCGTTCGGCCAGGCCGTCCATCATGCGCTCGATCTGATCGCGGTCTTGTCCCGTGGTGGGCTCGTCGAGGAG
>JABMPG010000695.1 GCA_013203855.1 bacterium | reverse complement strand
TTCGCCCATGAACGCCGCCCCCAGTGCCACGCCATAGAGCCCGCCCGCCAGGTTTCCCTCCCGCCAGACCTCCACGGAATGGGCCAGTCCCACCCGGTGCAAGCGCGTGTAGAGGTCGATGATCTCGGCTGTGATCCACGCTTCTTCCGGCTGATCGGATCGGGCGCAGTGGCCGATGACCTGCTCGAACTCGCGATTGACAGTGAAAGAGAATCGCCCGCTTCGAAGGGTCTTCGCAAGACGGCGGGGCACGTGGAAATTCTCCAGGTTAATCAGCGTGCGCAGTTCAGGCTGGTACCAATGGATCTCGCCCGTCTCGGGATCGCCCATAGGAAAGGCCCCGTTGCAGTAGGCCAGCTCGACGAGTTCAGGGGTGATGGGGTCGGGTCGCATCATGGTCCATCGAGTGTAGAATCAGAACGGAAACGGGAAAAGGAAAATCGGAATATTGCGGGTGACTGGGCTTGCGGTGTAATGTGATTTCGGGAGCGGTACGGCAGATGAAGCAGTTACGCCATCGTATTCACAGAAGAATCGCCAGGCATTTCCCCGTCGACTTGGGTGGAGCGCGAGATACCGTTCTGCTGGCCGGAAGCGGCCGCAGCGGCACGACATGGGTCGGTGATCTGGTCAATTACCGCAACAACTTCCGAGTCCTCTTCGAGCCTTTTCATCCCGTCCAGTCCCGAGCCGCCGCCGGCTTCAGCTATCGCGAGTACCTTCGCCCAGCCGAGGCTTCGGTCAAGGCCGCCACGATCCGAAAGGTACTGGAGGGCCGCGTCCGCGATCCGAAATGGATTGACCGGCACAACCACAGAATCCTGGCCCATCGCCGACTGGTGAAGGGCGTCCGGGCCAATCTGATGCTGAAGTGGATCCGGATCCACTGCCCTCATGTTCGGATCATCTACCTCCTTCGCCATCCCTGTGCGGTCGCCATTTCCCGGATGCAAATGGGCTGGGAGGCGAATCTGCGTCTGTTCCTCGATCAGCCCCACCTGATGGCCGACCATCTCGAGCCTTTCCGGGCGCTTCTCGAGGAAACTCGCGATCCGTTCGAACGTCAGATCCTCGCCTGGTGCGCCGAGAATTACGTACCGCTGCGGCAATTTGAGCCGGGAGAAGCGCACGTGGCGTTCTATGAGCGCCTGTGCGTCGACCCCGAGCACCAACTCCCGGGTCTGCTCGATTTTGCCGGCGAGACTTTCAACGCGCGCGTTCTTCAGGCCGTCCGACGACCCTCCCACGTGTCGCAGGCCAACAGCGCGATCCGGTCCGGGGATGACCTGGTGAACCGCTGGCGCCGGGATGTTTCAAGAGATCAACTGGATCGGGCAATGCGGATTCTGGGAGAATTCGGACTGGATCGTCTCTATGGCGAAAGCGGAATGCCCCTGATCGCTGAGGACCGGGCACTGGGAACGCTTCCGGGACCGCAAATGGACAACGTGAGCTGAACGAAGAGAATAGGAGTGGAGGGAATACTCGCCTGAAGCGCGGCTCCGGCACTTCAGGATGACATCATCCCTGCAGCGCGTTTGCGCCGCCAACGATGTCGAGAAGATCACCGGTGATGCCGCTCTGACGGGCCTTGTTCATGCTCAGGGTCAGGGAGTCCATCAACTCGTCGCAGTTCTTGGAAGCATTGTTCATGGCGAGCATGCGGGCGCTGTGCTCGGAAGTAAACGATTCCGCCATTGTGATGTAGACTTTCGACAAAAGATGGGCGGGCACCAGTCGATTGAAGACCTCTTCCCGGCTCGGGTCGAAGATGTATTCGATGGGACGGCGTTCCTCCGGGGTAGTCTTACGCATGAGACTGGACTGGTCCAGATCAAGGAACTTTTCCATGACGGGGCGGACCATCGAGGTGGATACATAAGTAGTGTAGGCCAGATGGACCTCGTCCGTCGTGCCGGAGAGGAATCGATCCCGCAGATAGTTGGAGATCCCGTTGGAAACGGTCCGGTCCAGCGCGCCGCCCAGATCCACGAAGTGCCCCACCACGGGCCAGGCGCGCTTCTGGAAATACTCGTACCCCCGCCGTCCGACGCAAACCAGTTCGACCCGCCCTCGGGATTGTTCTTTCAGGTATCTCTCGGCCATGCGAATGATGTTTGCGTTGAAACTGCCACAGAGCCCCCGGTCCGCCGTGAAAAGCACCAGGGTGGATCGGTCGACCCGGCGGGCCTGAAAGAGAGGATGGCCGGCGACCTCGGCCATAGGAGCCAGACGCCCCAAGAGCAACCCCAAGTTCTCCACATACGGCCGGGCGCACAAAAGGGCGTTCTGAGCCCGCCGCAACTTGGCCGCGCTGACCATTTCCATGGCCCGCGTGATCTGTTTCGTGTTCGAGATCGAACGGATTCGGCGGCGAAGAACTTTGAGGGATTGAGGCATTCGAGAGTTCGGGGTTCTGGGATTGGAGTTTGGAGTCTACTCTTAACCGTTCGCGGTCAGACCTTTTCCGTTTTCCGTGGAGTTGCCGTCTGCGCAGACTCTTCCTTAAAACGGGTGAGCAGGGCCTGCATGCGCTTTTCGAGGTCGTCGGACAACTCCCGTTTCGTCTCGATCTCATGAAGGACATCCTGGCCGCTCTTGTCGGCGTAGTCGATCAGTTTGGCGCAGAAATCCGTGACCAATAAAGCGGGGAGGTCGTCGAGAAAGCCCTGGCTGCCAGCGTAGAGTTGGAGAACCTGGTGGGGCAGGGACATCGGACTGTACTGTTTCTGCTTGAGAACTTCGACCAGTCGCTCGCCCCGGGTGATCTGGGCCTGCGTAGACGCGTCCAGGTCGGAGCCGAACTGGGCGAAGGCGGCGAGTTCGCGGTACTGGGCCATGGAGATTCGCAGATTGCCACCGACCTTCTTCATCGCCTTGGTCTGCGCATTGCCGCCGACGCGGGAGACCGAAATACCCGCGTTCACGGCTGGCCGGACGCCCTGATAGAAAAGGTCGCTCTCGAGGAAAATCTGGCCATCGGTGATGGAGATCACGTTCGTCGGAATATACGCGGACACGTCACC
>JABMPG010000694.1 GCA_013203855.1 bacterium | reverse complement strand
GTCGTGGAGGCCGAAGCGAAACGCGGTATCCGTCCCCGGGCGAGTATTCTGTCTGGAGGCGAGAAAGATTTCCGGCCCCATCATTCCCGCCAAATGCCCGTCCTGCCTAAGATCGTGCAGATTCACGGAGATGTCACCTTGGGCGAATTTGCACAGAAACTCGGAATTCCAGCCGCGGACGTAATCATCAAGGCCATGGAACTGGGCGAAATGCTGACCATGAACAAATTGCTGACTACCGACATGTGCGAACTTCTCGCCGCGGAATTTCAGGTTCAGGTCGAAGTGATCCCCGAGAACGACGCATTCGACGTGAAAGACATCATCGGCGAAAACGTTGAGATCGATCCCGCCAAACTGCGCCCCCGCCCGCCCGTTGTCACCATCATGGGCCATGTCGCCCACGGCAAGACAACCCTTCTCGACACGATCCGCAAGGCGAACGTGGCCGAAGGCGAATACGGTGGCATCACCCAGCATATCGGCGCCTATCACGTCGAGACCGACCGCGGCGAAGTGATCTTCCTGGATACCCCCGGCCATGAAGCCTTTACAGCCATGCGAGCACGAGGCGCCCAGATCACCGATATCGTCATCCTCATCGTGGCAGCCGACGACAGTCTCATGCCCCAGACAATCGAGGCCATCAACCACTCCCGCGCCGCCAATGTGCCCATTATCGTCGCCATCAACAAAATCGACCTCCCCGGCGCCAATGTCCAGAAAACGCGCAACGACCTGATGCAGTACAGCCTCTTTTCCGAAGACCTGGGCGGCGACACAATCATCTGCGAAGTCTCCGCCAAGGCCGGCACCGGCATCGACCACCTCCTCGAGATGGTCCTCCTGCAGGCCGAGATCATGGAACTCAAGGCCGACCCCGAAGCCCGTCCCCAAGGCGTCATCATCGAATCCGAAATCGATCCTCAGCGCGGCATCAACGCCACCGTCCTGATCCAGGAAGGCACCTTGCGCGCAGGAGATCCCTTTGTCTGCGGCGACGTATCCGGACGCATCCGAATGATGATCAACGAGCGCGGAGAGCAAGTGGATGAGGCGCTGCCCGCCCATCCCGTCGAAATCCTCGGCCTGAGCGGGTGCCCCCAGGTAGGTGAGCACTTCCTCGTCGTCGAGAACGAGCGCCAAGCTCGCCAGATCGCCGAAATCCGCGAGGCCCGCCGCCGCCGTCACACCCAGAGCGAAGCGTTGCGGCCCCACGTCACTCTCGAAGGCTTGGCCGACTACCTCAACCAGGATGACAAGCCCAAGGATCTGAACCTGGTCCTGAAGGCCGACGTCCAAGGATCCGTCGAAGCGGTCTCCCAGGCCGTCAAGCGACTCAGCACCGAAAAAGTCAACATCAACATCCTCCACAGCGGCGTCGGCGGAATCACCGAATCCGACGTGCAACTGGCCATGGCCTCCGACGCCGTCATCATCGGCTTCAACGTCCGGCCCGACAATTCCGCCGAAGACCTATCCCGCAACGAAAAGATCGAGATCAAAACCTACCGAGTCATTTACGGCCTCCTCGAAGAACTCCAGGCCGCCATGCTCGGCATGCTCGACAAGAAATACAAGGAGATCACCCGAGGCCAGGCCGAAATCCGCCAGGTCTTCCGAGTCTCCCGAGTGGGAAATATCGCCGGCTGCTACGTCACCCGCGGAACAATCTCCCGTAACGATAAAATCCGCCTGATCCGCGACGGCGTCGTCGTCCACGAAGGCGAACTCCAAAGCCTGCGACGCATCAAAGACGACGCAGCCAGCGTTCAGGCCGGCTACGAGTGCGGTATGGGAATCCGGGGTTTCGACGATATCAAAGAAGGCGATGTCATTGAGGCTTACGGCCACGAAGAAGTCACGCAGACCCTGTAAACAGGGCTTTCCAAAGCCCCTGCGATACGAGACCGTAACGATCCGGAAAGCGTCACGGTCTCTTTTCTAGTTCCTTTTTTTCACTTCGCAAGCATCTGGCCCATTCGAGAGTGCAAGCCCGTCGGGTCCTCCATAAACTTCGCCAGGAGCGCCTGGTCCTCAAACTCCGGATTTTCACGCTCCCGACTTTCCAGAAAATATTGGAAAACACCGCCCTGTCTGATAAACTGCATATGTGGGTTCTTGAAGTGACCCATGGACGTATCAAGGGGAGATGAGGGACTGCTTCGCGCCCGCCCCGGAAACGAGATTCACCCATGATCACCTACGTTGTTCCCGCCCTCATGATGGGCGCATTAGGCCTCGGAGTCGGCCTGGTCCTCGTTTTGGCCTCCAAGAAGTTCGCCGTACGGGAAAACCCGCTCGTCGAAGACCTGAGCGAAATCCTCCCCGGCACGAACTGCGGCGCCTGCGGATTCGCTGGTTGCCGCGCCCTGGCCGAAGGTTTCGCCGGAAATCCCGACCTGGAGGCTTACTG
>JABMPG010000693.1 GCA_013203855.1 bacterium | reverse complement strand
CGGAGATGGTGTGCGTATTTTCGCGCGTGAGGGAGTAAGTTGCAGGACCTTTTGAGCCTACCGAGAGACAGGAGAGATCCATGAACGGACGTACGTATGCCATCGGTGCCATCGCCGAGCAGATTCCCCGCTGCAGCGGGGTGGATTACATCAAAGAACCTATCGCAGAAGTCTACGGCTGCCACGTCTTCAGTGAGAAAGTGATGCAAGAGCGCCTCCCCCGCAAGACCTTCGAGGCCTATCGCAAAACAATCCGGGAAAGCAGCCCCCTCGACTTGTCTCTGGCGGATGTGATCGCGAACGCCATGAAAGATTGGGCGCTCGAACTGGGCGCGACCCACTACACGCACTGGTTCCAGCCCATGACGGGCCTGACCGCAGAGAAACATGACGCCTTCGTCGATCCCGCCCCCAACGGCCTCGCACTGTCCGAGTTTTCCGGGAAGATGCTCATCAAGGGCGAACCCGACGCTTCCTCTTTCCCCTCCGGCGGCCTGCGAAGCACCTTCGAGGCCCGCGGCTATACGGCTTGGGATCCGACCTCTCCGGCTTTCATCATGGAGAATCCCAACGGGAGCACCCTCTACATCCCGACGGCTTTCTGCAGTTACACCGGCGAGGCACTCGACCGCAAGACGCCCCTTCTGCGCTCCATCGAGGCCATCTCCAAGCAGGCGCTTCGGATCCTGCGTCTTTTCGGCACAAACGACACGAGTTATGTCCGCACGACGGTCGGTCCCGAGCAGGAGTATTTCCTGATCGACAAGAATTTCTATCTGCGTCGGCCCGACCTCATCAACGCCGGCCGCACACTCTATGGCACTAAACCCCCGAAGGGCCAGGAACTGGCCGACCATTATTTCGGCGCCATCCGGCCTCGTGTTCTCTCCTACATGATGGACTGTGAGAAGCGCCTCTACAAACTTGGGATCCCGGTCAAGACCCGTCACAACGAAGTGTCTCCGGCCCAGTTCGAGATCGCTCCCTTGTTCGAGGCGGCCAATGTGGCCACTGATCACAACATGCTTGTGATGGAAGTATTGCGCGAGACGGCCGAGGATCATGGCATGGTCTGCCTCCTGCACGAGAAGCCGTACTCCGGCGTCAACGGCAGCGGCAAGCACAACAACTGGTCGATGTGCGACTCCGAAGGGCGCAACCTGCTCGAGCCGGGCGACACGCCTCAGGAGAACGCTCAGTTCCTCGTGTTTCTCGCGGCCGTTCTCAAGGCGGTCCATGAGGGCGCGGTCCTTCTGCGCATCGGCGTCTGCGGCGCGGGGAACGATCACCGTCTCGGCGCTCACGAGGCCCCGCCGGCCATCCTTTCGGTCTTCCTCGGAAGCCAACTCACTGAAGTCGTCGAGAACATCATCGCCGGACGCACGAAGACGGGGAATCACGGGGGCGTCATGCAGATCGGCGTCTCGGTTCTGCCGCCCTTGCCCAGAGACACGACGGACCGTAACAGGACCTCTCCCTTCGCCTTCACCGGCAACAAGTTCGAGTTCCGCGCGGTGGGATCTTCTCACTCCATCTCCCCGGCCAATATCGCGATCAACACATGCGTGGCCGACGCCCTCGACGAGATCGCCACTCGCCTGGAAAAGGAGGTGGAAGGCGGCAAAGACCTGAACGAGGCAGTTCAGGAACTTCTGCAGGATACCTTCAAGGCGCACCAGGACATCATCTTCAACGGTGACAACTACAACAAGGATTGGCCGATCGAGGCCGAGAAGCGGGGCTTGCCGAACCTCAAGAACACCGTGGACGCCCTGGAGCGCTTCACGGAGGAAAAGAACGTCCAGACTTTCGAGAAGCACGGCATCCTCAGCCGCCGCGAGATCGAAGCCCGCCAGGCCATCTTGTATGAGAACTATAACCTGGCCGTCTCAATCGAGGCCCAGATCTGCGCCGAGATGGGACGCACGATGATCCTTCCCGCCGCCATGGCCTACCAGAAGAAGGTGGCGGATATCCTGATGTCGGTCAAGGCTGCCCTCGGGGACAAGGCCGACGTGTCGGCCCAAATCAAGATCCTCGATACCCTCACCCGCAACGTCAGCGAACTCAAGCGCAGCCTGACGGAACTGGACAAGACCCGCACGGAAGCGGACAACGCCGGCGAGGACCTTCACGATCAGGCAAAACTGTACCGGGATAGCGTCTTGCCCCTTATGAAACGATGTCGCGACGCGGCCACCGAACTCGAGAACTACGTCGAGGACGAGATGTGGCCCCTGCCCAAATACCGTGAAATGCTTTTCATCTACTAAGGGGCAGTGAGACATTGACGGGGGGCTCGGCTGCTACAGGCCGCAGCCCCCTTTTTTGTCTTTCGAAGACTTCGGGGCTCTTGCGCGTTTTGTCCCAATGTGCAAAAATCAATGTTCGGGCCTTTGAAATCGGTCAGCAGGACACCCAGCGACCCAACCTGCCCCTTGATCACCCCTTGGAAGGATCCCGTTAGATGAATCAAAGCGAACCTCCTCATCAGCGCATAAACTCCGCCGGATTTCCCCAGCCCTGGGGCCTTTACGATCCGGCCAACGAGAAGGATAGTTGCGGCATCGGTTTCATCGCCCGCCTCGATGCTCAGCCCGAGCATCTTCTCGTGCGAAACGCAATTCAGATTCTTGTCAATCTTGAGCACCGCGGAGCCGTGGGTGGCGACAAATCTACGGGCGATGGCGCGGGGCTTCTGCTCCAGACGCCCGATCGGTTTTTCCAGGAGGTTTGTAAGGAAGAAGGCTTTGATCTCCCCGAACGCAACGCCTATGCCGTTGGCATCATCTTTCTTCCCACCGACACCACGCTACGCGAGCGGTGCGAGAAGGCTTTCGAAGAGGTCGCCGAATCCGAGGGCGCGCAGGTGCTCGGATGGCGCGATGTCCCGGTGGAGTCCAACCACCTCGGCAGACTGTCCCTTTCCACCATGCCTATCTTCCGTCAGGTTTTTCTCGGCTTTGGCTCCATCCCGCCTAACCGTTTCGAACTCAAACTGTATATCATCCGTCGGCTGGTCGAGAAAGAGATCGCCGCGTGGCAGAACGTCGACGCCAGTCAGTTTTACGTCTCGAGCCTGTCTTCTTTCACGATTAACTACAAGGGCCTTCTCACCGGGACGCAGTTGACCACCTTCTATCCCGATCTTGGCGACCCCCGCTTCGCCAGCGCATTCGCCCTCGTGCACCAGCGCTACAGCACCAACACGCTGCCCACCTGGAGCCTCGCCCAGCCCTTCCGCTACCTTGCGCACAACGGCGAGATCAATACACTGCGCGGGAACATCAATCAGATGCACGCTCGTGAAGCCCTTCTCGAGTCCACTCTTTTCGGAGAGGAACTTGAGAAGATCAAACCGGTCATCGTCGAGGGAGGCAGCGACTCGGCCACCTT
>JABMPG010000692.1 GCA_013203855.1 bacterium | reverse complement strand
GGATCTCCAGTTGATTCGCAATGATCGTCGCGCGGCATTCGGCGAAACGCTCCGCGCAGCTGCCCGCTTGCAGGATGAACGACTCGCCACGCCCCGCCTCCGCGATCCGCCGTTTCAGATTGTCGATCTCGCCCACCACCACCAGAGGCGGATATTCCCGCACCCGCGCCAGCACCGCCTCCAGCGCGACCGGATCGGGATAGACCGGCTGCTGCGCGGCGGGCTTTTCGAGCCAACCGCTAGGTGTCCAGTTTGAAAGAGGCATCGTCTCGCCTTCCACCCAGGCCGAAACCCGAAGCCCGGAGAGCCAAAGTGTAGCACGGAGAAGTCCAGACTTCGAAGTTCAAAGTTCGGTTCGCCTTTCCAAATTCCAGATCCCCTGTTAGACTATGACCTACGATTGACACAAGCTCCTCATGCGCTTTCTGGACCCGAAAGGAAAAGCCCATCATGTTGAGATTCATTCCTTTTTTCTTCGTTCTCACCGCCATCTGCTTCGCCCAGGCCACCGGCCCCGAGCCCTCAGCCAGGCCCAATGGCGAGGAAATGTCCCTCGTCTTCGCCGACGACTTCGACGGCGACCAGTTGAACTGGAACGTCTGGGAATCGTCACAGTATGGCGAGGGTGGCATGAAGAGGGGCACGCTTCGGGGCCCGGAAAACCTCGAAGTGCGCGACGGGAATCTCCTTCTCCACATCCGCAAGGAGCAGCGGGAGTACAAGGACCAGATATCGGAGTGGACCGCTGCGTACGTTTATACAAAAGAGCCGCTGGATAATAACGTGTACGTGGAATCTCGTTTCAAGTCGGGCGCCGCTTCCGGCGTGAACAACGCCTTCTGGCTGGCCTGCGTCACGGCTTGGAAAGACAAGAGCCTGTTGAAGGAAGAGGGCGAATGGCGCGACCGATATGAGGTCGACATCGTCGAAGCACGAAAGAACGTCCGCGACGGCGACAACATCGGCGCCGGCCACCTCGCCTGGCATGACTGGAAGAGCTACAACAGGATCAAGGACGAAAAAGAGACCAGGGGCGACATCGCCCAGGGACTGGCCGTTCCCCACACTTGGAATGACTACCACGTCTGGGGCCTCTGGTACGGCGAAAATGAGATGATCTGGTATCTCGATGGCCAGGAACTGTGGCGGGGGCAGGCCCACGGCAACTATCCCGATCAATGGTGGACAGGTATTGGCAAGTTCCCCTTGTGGTCTGCCGAGGAAGAGAAAAGGGCCTACGGCAAGTTCGGCCAGGCCGACTGGTCCTACAACGGCGGCTACACCGGAGACCGCCAGAACATCATCTTCAGCAACCTGCCCTGGGGCGATCCCTGGACACCCCTCACCGACGAGGCCGATGGCACTTTCATGGCGATCGACTATGTCCGCGTTTACAAGCCGGTCCGCCTCCTGACGAAAGAGCCCAACCAAGTCTTTGATCCGGCCACCTATTCTTCAGTATATCCTAGAAAGGAGACGTTTCTTCTTCCTCCCGGACGCGCGTTTCGGCACCCCTTGTCCAGGCCAGTCGAGCCGTCCGGCAAGTATCCCAGCTACTTCAGCCTTCTCGTGAAGAAGGACCAGGCGGGCGCCCTGCGGATGGCCTTGCTCGATGCCTCGGACGAGTCACTGGCGCATGCCGATGTGAATGCCGACGGCAGCCTGGCCATCTCCATCGGGCAGTTCGAGAAGACGGCATCCACGGCCACCGCGTGGCCAGCAAGCGAACGCAAGAGGCCCTTCGTCGCCGACGGAGACAGCACGCTTCTCGTCCTGCGCCTCACGCCCAACCTTCGCGACGGGAAGACCGCCATCAGCCTCTCTGCATTTCCATGGCCGCCGGAAGACGCCGCGCCGCTAAAGGAGCCTCACTTCTACGGCAACATCGACAACGCCGGAAACACCAGCGCCAACAACCATTGGGACATCAATCTGAAAGGCTTAATTTACTCCGATATCGCGGCGGTCCGATTCGAGAGCGTTGCCGAAGGGCATATCTACGCTGGCGCGTTCCGGCTGGGCGTCAGTTTTCAGAGCGTCCTGCCTGAAACAGCCAAGCCCTGAGGCCAGATCTTCACGCCTCAGCCTTTCGGCCTCTCCTTCTCCAAATCCTTCAGAAAAGCCGTCCCCGGACACGCCTCGCTTTCGGGATGCCCGCTGGCGCAGGGCGCGTTTGGGTCTTTGGGTGAATGGCCGCAGCCGCACCCTTCCCGGCCCGCAGCCTGACGCCGGATCGTTCGAACCGCAGCCCACGCGGCCACCACTACCAAGACGATTACGATGATGGCTTCGAACATTTCCATGCCCTCTCCGATCTTCGTCCATTATAGCCCATCCACCTTCCCTCACGCGCCGTCTTTCTTCCGCGTGTACCAGGAATTCTTCGAAGTGTAGCCGTTGATTCCCGGGGGTCGTTTTCGCTTCAAGAGCCGCGGGGCGATGTCGGGGTTCGCATTCACTGGGAGCCTTGAGCGCCAACCATAGGCGCTCGATCCTGGACGGTACGGGTGGGTTTGCTGACCAAAAGGGCGGCCTGGGGGGGCTGTCAGATCCATGACCAGCATGGACCGGATCGCCATTGTGCGCACGAATCTGCGCAGGTTGGGAGCGCACTTCAGGGGGATATCCAGCTCGTTCAGGGAGCCGTTTTCGCCATAACATGTTGGGCCGACCCGTCATGCCCGCACTATGGCCCTAACCATATGGTGTCTATAGAAAAACGCCACGTCGCGCAATCATTTTTGAGAAATGCTCTAATGTGCGTCGACATCCGGCATGTTTCAGAGACGGTTCTTGGCAGCCGACGTTTCGCGACAGAGGTTTTCGGGGCTCTGGGCCTGTGTGCAAGAGCCTTGTATCCAATCCTGTTCGCTACCGTCTGGAGCCGGCGACTTTCACCCAGGGCGAGAATGCGCCGATGGCGTGGGTTTTCACTTTTCGCTTCCATATTCTGTCGCCGCAGAAGGCGAACAGCGTATCGCCTTCCGGTCCGCCAAGGCAGACTCCGACGACACGGCTGTGGTCGGGCATTGGCAAGACGACCTGGGTCGGACCGTCGTCCGCGCAGACCTGAATGCCGAAACGCGTCGCGACAAACATCTGCCCTTCGCTGGCGTAACAGACGGATTCGGCTCCGGCATCGTCTTCCCAGTCGGGAACCAGAAGCCAGAAGAAACGCTCCTTGTTTGCGAGTGAGCCGTCGGGGTTGATCTGATAGCTGTACACCCATTTCGATCCGCCGTCGGCCACCGACAAAAGCCATTGGTCGGGCCGGTAAGCCAGGCCGGTGGCGTGCTTCAAGCCCGAGTCCACAAGCGTTTTCTTGCCGTCCTGGATAAACCAGACCTTGCTGGGGTCGTCCCGTCGTTCTCCCGGGCTGGTGACGTAGAGTCCGCCTTGTGGGGTTGCCATGATCGAGTGGCCCGGAACTCCGTCGATGACCAGGCTGCCTTCCCCTGCGGGTGTGTACTGCAGGATCCGCCCGGACTGGCTCGATACCGTGTAGACCTCGCCCTGGGGACCGACAGTCAGGTCGTTGGCGTGACCGGAGGCGGATACGAATTCGCTTACCCCGCCGTCCAGGCCGATGCGGTAGACTTTGTCGTTGGGCGAATCGGCGAAGTATACCTCGCCGGTCGCGTTGCACGCCGGCCCCCGCGCGTCGCGGTAACCCTCGGCGAGGAGTTGCCAGGACTCGCCCGGCAGGATGATGTCCTGCACCCGTGGGGCGCTCGGCCCGGTCGGCACCGGCTTCGGCCAGCCTTTCCAGATGAAGGCCATGGCTTCGGGGAAGCACTCATAGAAGCCGACGACGTGCGGCCCCTCAAGCGTGCGGAACATATAATCGTAGCCCGAGAACTTGAGCGCTTTGTCCATCTCCAGATCGTTCAGGAACCAGTCTCCGGCGCAGTTCTCCATGTCGTGGGTGCCGGTGGTGAGATAGGCCCGAATCGGTTTGGCTTCGAACTTGCGGACAAGGGTGGGGAATTCGTTGCCCCCACGGAACGCGACAAAACTGCCACTGTTGGCATAGATCCGGGTGAAGGCATCGGGACGCTCCCATGCCGCGTTAAACGCCGTGATGCCACCGCTGCTGCCGCCCGAGATACTGCGATCATTGCCGCTGGTAGATAGATTGAGGTTCAATTCCCGGGCCACGAACGGGAGGATTTCCTCGATCAAGAATCGGGCGTTGTTATCCCCCATGGCGTCATATTCGAGACAGCGATTGCGCCGCCCGCGGGTGTCCATTCCGGGCGCGGGCAGTTCGCCCGGTTTCACGAAAACGCCGACGGTGACCGGCATATAGCCTCCGGCGATCAGGCCTTCCAAGAGCGGTTTTATCTGGGGACTATAGCCGTCCGTTTTCATGCAGACGCACGCTGGTTTGCTGCCGTCGTACTGGGCCGGAATGAAAACCCAGACCCCGCGCACGGTCCCCGGAAAGATCTTACTATCGGAAAACTGGAGTTCCTTGACCTCCCCTTTTGGGGCGTTCTGGGGAAGATCAGGTTTGGGGATGCTGCTGGGGAGCATTGCGGTTGCCTCCAATGGGATAGGGGTTTGAGTGGCCGGAATCGGGGGCCCTCCAGAATCTTTGCCATCCGTCACGTTGCTCGCGCCCGAGTCAACGGCGGCTAGAACTGTCGCGGGAGCGCTGGCTCGAACCGGTGCATGCGTGCCGCCCAGGTTTTGCGCGAGTGCGCCACTCGCAGGAAATGCAAAGCCGAGCATGGCGATGGCGCTGATGCCTGGCAAAAATCTGTAAAGAGTCCGCGCGTTTGCGCTCCGTCGAGAAATCATGACGTCGTTTCCTTTTGCTGGGGGGGGGGGTATTTTCTTCGGAACCGCGAACCTGCTTGTTCC
>JABMPG010000691.1 GCA_013203855.1 bacterium | reverse complement strand
TTTGGTAGAGTACCAGCCTTCCAAGCTGGTTGTCGCGGGTTCGAGCCCCGTCGCCCGCTCCAGATGTCCTTTATTCTCTCTATCGGGAGCGCAGACCTGCAGAGGTTCCTGCGCTCTTTTGTTTTTCATGTTTATGAAGGATGGATATCGAAGCGGCCGACTGGTCGTTCACGTCCCGCGTCGGATCTGGCCGGGGGTCTTGCCGCTCAGAAACAGACAGCATCGGTGGAAGGTGCGATAGTCTCGATAGCCTACCAAGAGGGCGATCTGTTTCATGGGCAAATGGGTATAGATCAGCATGTCTCGCGCGGCCTGCATGCGGCGGTTGCGGAGCGCAAGGGCAGGCGTTTGGCCGGTATAGCGCTGAAAACAACGGCCAAAATATGACTTTGACAGGCTGGCGCTACGGGCCAAGTCCTCTACTTGCAGGTTGGGATTGGCATATTCGATCTCCAGGAATCTCATGGCATCGGAGATGGGCGCCGGATAATCCTTCTCCGTGGTCAGAAATCTTTCGCACAGCGACATAAGAAAGCGATACAGTTGGCTTGCAGCCCGGAAACCGGAAGGTTTCTCCCGTTCCATGGCCTTCTCACAGATTTCCAGGAGGATCTGGATCGGCTCCGAATCGACGGGAAGGTCGAAAACCGGGCCATGTTCCTCGAGCAGGCTTCGAACCAGGACGGTCGCCGTTTCGCCGCGAAAGGCCACGAAGAGGCGTTCCCAGTGGGCTCCTTCGGGCAGCCAGTATGACGTGTCCGATGGAACGGAAAATAGAAAGGCCTGGCCTTTTCCAATCTCGTGCTCCCGCCCGTCGGCGCGGAAGACACCCATGCCTTCCAGACAGTACTGAAAATAATGAACGGAAACCATGTCCGATCTTGTGGAGTTGTCGAGGCGGAACCGGTCGGCTTGGTCGTCGTCCAGTTGACGTCCAGCGAAAAGAGGAAGCAACTGTGAGAATCTCGGGTGGCTTCTCTGGCAGAGGCCGAAGATTCGCGTCGGGATCGACTGCCAAGGGGTTAAGGGTTCTTTTTGACAAGATTTTGGCATATTCTGTCTATTGTACCTTAGCGCGGGGATGGAGATAATCGGGTCCCATGGAATGCGCTTCACTATAGTGACTATCGTGTCCAAACAAACGAAATTCAAGCGCTATCGGTGAGTTTGAGTCTCGCGGGATCCCTCCGGACCGATGGACAAGCGCATCGGACCAACGAAGATCCGACGGCACAGTATGACAACTGACCTATACCTGGAGAATCGCTTTCACCTTCCGGCTCAACGCGGATCTTCGTGGCTTGGCTCAGAAAGCAGTTCCATCAGCGAAAGGAAACGTCTCTCATGAATGTGCACCTTATCCTTGCGGGTCTGCTTCTCTTTCCGTTGTCCCTCTATTCGGCCAGCGTCTCAGCCCAACCGGTGGGGCCGGCCGAAGGCGAGAAGCCGGTTCGTCTTCTGATCGAAGCGGAGGATCTTCAGTTTCCCGGCGGCTGGAAGGCCGAGTCTTACGGCGGCTCTTCCAAGGATGGAATCCTGCGGGTCGAGCAGGGGGAGGAGCCGGCCGCGGATGCCATGGCTGTGATCGAAATTCCCGTCTCGGGAACCTATAGGGTCTGGAGCCGCTCTTGGGACCACGACCTGCTCAGTCCTGGAACGCGCCAGTTTCTCGTTCTGATGGACGGAACTCCGGCCGAGAAGGAGTCCGGCGGACATGGCAAGGGACGATGGACCTGGGAGAAGGTCGGGACCTTCAATCTTGAGGCGGGAGAACACGCCTTGGGCCTGCGCGATTCGGCGAACAACTTTGCCCGCTGCGACGCGATCCTCCTGACCAACGATGACCTGGACCCGTCGGGACTCCCGACCCGAGACTTCGACTCGATGCGCATTGCTCCGAAGAAGGTGGATTTCCCGCTGGATGATCCCTGCGCGAAGGTCGAGAAGGCCATGATGTCCTTTCACTCGCAAGGGGGAGAGGCAGCCCATCTCGAGAACGACCGGGTGCGGTTGGTCTTCGACTGGCGGCTCGACGGGCACGGGCAACGCTTCATCTCGCGGCGGACGCAAATGAAGTCCCAAAAGGATGGGAGCTGGCAGAATGTCGCCATCTCCACGCCGGGACAGGAACGCCTTTTCCTTCTCAACGCAGATCATTGCGTCCTCCAATACTTCACTCACCCCCGGTGGAGAATGGGCTCGAACGGGACGGTCACGGTTCAGGGCAAGAAGTACGAGGTTCAGGTCGAGCCGGAGAACCCCTATCGCGCCGAACGGGTTACGGCTCTGGTCGCGCGGGCGGCGACGCAGATTGATCCCCGGACGGTCCGTGTCGACTACGAGGCGGTTCCGGAATGGGAGGAGTTGACCGTCACGGGGACGTGGACCCTCGATCCGGGCCGTCAGGACGCAGGGCTGAGCCTGGCTGTGAAGGCCCCGCAAGACGGCTTTTTCTCGGTCGGTTTCGCGCCCTTTCAGGCCACGGCCCGTTCCAACATTGAGTACGCCACGATCCCCCTCTATTTCCACCACCAGCGTGTGCCGCGCACGCCGACGATGCTCGTGAGCGCCCAAGTGCCTCACCCGATGGCGATCCTCCAGACTGCCCGGCCAGACGGTAGCGGCTCGGCCTGTCTCGGGGTGGCCGCCGACCCGGCCAGTCTCCCCTTTCGGTGGGCCAACCGTGACAACTCGCCCTATGGATTCACGCTCAGTGATCCCCAGGGCAAACCCCACCCGACAGTTTTCTCGCCCGTTCTGGGTCTGGAGGGGTCTCAATGGAAGAAAGGAGAGGAGAAGAAGGTCAATTTCCGGGTGTTGTCCGTGGCGGGAACTTGGACGCAAGCCATGGAGTACTTCCAGACCGCCGTGATGGACGTGCGGGACTACCGCCATCCCGTGAACGTCTCCCTCACCGAGACGGCGCTGAATATCATCGACCTGATCGCCCATCCCGAACATAGCGGCTGGGACGCTGAATTGGGTGGCTTCTACAACATCGAGCAGAAGGCGACTGCAACTCATGCCTCGCCTCTGACCCTCGTATCGGCCGCGATCCTGACCCGGGACGAGAAGTACTACGCGGAGCGCGCCCTGCCGACGATCGAGTTCACTCTCACGAGAAATGGGGCCCACTTCGGTCGTCCCGGACTGGCCCACATGCCAACGGAGCGGCTGACCGTTCCCACCCCCCGGTCGGCGGATCCCAAGGCCGCAGCCGTGGACGGGTGGCGCCAGCCCCTTTACGGCACGGCCTACTGGCAAGGTCTCGATTTTCTGACGGGCCACGTCAACCCCTGGATGCGCGAATTCGCACTGGAGGAGGACGGGCAGCCTCGGTACAACGCCGGCTACAGCAACATGCCCCGCTGGTCCGAAACTCTGGCCGCCTGGCGGCTCGACCCGACGCCCGAACGCCTCGCCGAGGTCTGTAAGGAGGCCGATGCCTTCATCGAGGACCAGTTCCGCAAGCGGTCCGAGACTTCCCGCGAGACCGAGATCGGCTACTATGGCTTTGCCAATGCCAGTCTCTATCCTTACTGGTGGGATCTCGTCGATCTCTTCGAGATCACCGGGGAGGGCAAGTACCTCGACGCCATGCGGGAAGGCGCCTTCTATACGCTGACCGCTCTTTGGGGACATCCCGTCGTGCCGTCCCCGGATGCGACGATGACGGTTCACGCCAAAGGCGGCCGTATCGGCCGGGGCGAGCTCGACGGGGAAATACACCCGTTCTGGACGGGAACCGAGCAGTTCCGTCTGGGTTTTCCCCGCAAGGCCGGGGATCTTCCAATCCGTGAGGTTCCCGCCTGGGAAGTGGCGCAGGTCGGCCTCACGATTGAGGTGCCCCACTCCTATTTTCACGCCACGGGCGCCCCTTCGGTGTGGCACGTTATGAATCCCTGCTATGCCGCCGCGCTCCTGAGGGCTTACGGCCACACGGGCAAGGAGATATTCCGAACCAACGCGCGGAATTCAATCATCGGCCGGTTCGCCAACTATCCCGGCTACTATCTCGGCGGTTTCACCGACCTGCCCATGGACCCGGAATATCCCCGCAAGGGTCCGGACTTGACCGACATATATTACCACCACGTCCCGGTTCAGCTTGCACTGACGATCGACTATCTGGTCGCTCAGGCCGAGGTGCGCTCTGCAGGGAAGATCCAGTTCCCCTATGCCAAGCAGCAGGGCTACGCATGGTTCATCAACCGCGAGTACGGCGTGGCGCCGGGAAAGATCTACGATGATCCGTCGGCGATGCTCTGGCTGGAGCGCGATCTCGTGAAGCTCGACACGCCCGATGTGGACTGGCTGGCCGCGCGCGGGCCGGAGACATTCCATGTGATCCTGATGAGTCAGTCCAAGAACGCCTTGGAAGTCCCGGTGGATCTGAACTTCGAGAAAGCCGGGATCGCGCGGCGAACAGCGCCTGTGGTCCAGACAGTGGACCGCGAAGGAACCGCCGTGGTGTCAAAAGGTCTGGCCCTGTCCGACATGAGCGGTCTCACGGTCCAACTGCCGCCTATGGGCATGGCGACTTTGTCATTCCCCGCACGCTCGGGAAAATCCTTCCCCGATGTTCCGCACCTCGAGGAGGGGCACAAGACCATGGCGATCGACCCGGTCTGGGGCTCGGTCCATGCCTTCCGCATCCGGTCTCCCTTCGGGAAGGACGCCCTTTACGTCGCACTTGAAGGCGGTCCGCCTACGGGAGGTGAGGTGACCTTCTCGCTCCGGTCCCCCCGGAAGGTGGAACTAGTCCGGGACTGCTTTCCCTACGAGTTCTCCATCTACCCGCTTCCCATGGACGCGGAGTTGACGATTGATGTAAAGATCTCTCCGACTAATTCGGCGGGCGCCCACGCAGTGACTCTGGAGTTTCCGGGCAAGAGCGAGTGACGGTGGTCTGGCCTCTCACCAGAAGATGTTAAGAAATCCGATCAGGAAGCCGAGGACGCCGCCGAAGAGGTTGATGTACCAGAAGTGCTTGTGCATGATCGTGAGGAGCATTTCTTCGACTTCCAAGAGGGGGAGGGCATTGACGTTGTCCTCCACCATTTTTTCCACGTTCAGGGACTTGACGAGAGGCGGCAACTCGCTGCGGAGAATATCCAGCACTTGGCCGTAGACGATGCCGGGGAGTTCCCGGCGCAGATCCGGCGGAATCCGGTCTCCGAGGCGGCCGATTGGCTTGTCGTACCACAGATGCGCGAGCTGCTTCCGGATGACGTCGGTGATGGCCTCGCGGGCTGCGGGTGTGCGGCTTTCCTCCATCATCCGAGCGATGATCATGTCGGTGGCGTGGTCAAGTCCGTTGGCGGGCAAGGCGTATTCGAGCAGCGAGCGCATGGACTGTTCGCGAATCCTCTTGAGAGCGTTGAGGAGGGCCGAGGCGGCGAGATCCGGGGCGGCGGAGCTCCGGGCGAGTTTGACGGCCTGTTCGCGAAGAAAACTCCGCACGGTCGCCATCTTTTCAGGAGAAAACCTCTCCACCAGCGCCTTCACCGGGGTGTCGAGCATTTCCTGGAGCCATTCGCGGACTTTTGCGGCGATTTGCTTCCGGGTCGCGGCCTCATTCAGCCATTCGCCGATCTGCTCACCCGACTTATCCAGGAACTCGGGTATGCGGGCCGAAATCTTTTTCGGGTCAACCAGCCCGGCCAAGAAGCGGGACAAGCCGCCAAGTGACTGAATCAGGTCGCCGATGACGGCCTCGAGCCGTTCCGCCAGTCGTTGACGGACCTCGGGGTCTTCGAGGAGAGCGCTGATTCGCTCCAGCAGGAGGGGTAGTTCCTGTTCGACGAAACCGAACAGCATGCCCGCTGCCTCTTGAGGCAGCAACTCATTGAGTGATTTCTCAGAGCTGAAGAAGCCGTCGAGTTCCCGGTCGACGAAACGGGCGACAGTCTGACTGAATTCGTCCGAGGCGAACGAATCGGTCAGGCGGCTCTGGATGTGGGCCGCTATTATCTCCTGATCTTCCTCTGAAAGCAGATCCTCCACCTGACGGGACAGAATCTCGTCGGCCTTGTGCTCGACGAAGCGGCGCACCTGCTTCTCGAAGTCCTGGCCTTCGAGGTATTCGAAGACCGTGTCCGTCAGGATCGTTGTTGCGACCTGAAGAACCCCGTCCGCCCAAGTCCGGTCGTGCCGGGGCAGGAGCGATTGGACGGGTCCGTAGTCGGAATTCAGGAGGGCATTGGCCTTTGCCTCGATCGCTTGGCGCAGTTCGACCTGGAAGACGTCTTTCTCCAGGGCCTTTGCCGCGTCTTCCACCGTCACGAGGTGATGTCCCACCGTGCGCCCCATCCGGGCCGCCAGTTCATCGCGCCGGGCCGGGATGATGCCCGGAGTCAGGGGAATCCGGATGCCGAACACGCGCCAGGCACGGAGCGGCCGAAAGAGCATGCGGATCGCGAGGTAGTTCGTCATAAACCCGATGAACGCCCCCACGAGGGGAGGCATCAGCAGGGAGATGAGCCATTCCATGTTCATAGCGGTTCGGTGTCCTCCTCCCGACCTGTCACCTAAGATTAGCACAAATCCGGCATCGGGCCAAACCTGTCCGAAGTACGAGGGCTTGTGTGCGAGGCCTGGAATGAGTAGAATCAAAAGCAGCGGGAATCCGCGCTCCGTAGGGCGATCCCAGTGCCAGTTCGACAGGATGTTCGGCTATGGACCCGGCCAAGGAGAAAGAATCTGAGACAGTGATCGGACCCGCCGATGCCATTCTGGAAAGCATCAGCGACGGGGTCTTTACGGTGGACCACGAATGGCGGATCACGTCTTTCAACAGGGCCGCCGAGAAGATCACGGGCATCCCGCGCGGGGAAGCCTTGGGGCGGGCCTGCTGCGAGGTGTTCCGGTCCAGCATGTGCGAGTCGGAGTGTTCCCTTCGCCGGACGCTGGAGTCCGGCATCCCGATCATCGGCAAATCGGGCTATATCATAGATGCCTCCGGCGAGCGTATCCCGATCAGCGTTTCCACCGCCGTCCTGCGGGATGCCGATGGGGAGGTGACGGGCGGCGCGGAGACGTTTCGGGATTTGAGCGAGATCGAAGCCCTGCGCCAGGAAGCCCGGGGCCGGTTCCGCGTCGGAGATCTGGTCAGCCATAGCCCTTTGATGCAGCGGGTCTTCGAGGTGCTCCCCGCCGTGGCCGGCAGCCCGAGCACAGTTCTGATTCTTGGTGAAACTGGCACGGGCAAGGAGATCCTGGCCCGCACTCTGCACGACCTGAGCCCCCGCGCCAAGGGCTCTTTTGTGGCGATCAACTGCGGCGCCCTCCCCGATACTCTTCTGGAATCGGAACTCTTCGGCTATAAGGCCGGCGCCTTCACGGGGGCAACACGGGACAAGGCCGGCCGCTTCGCCGTGGCCAAGGGGGGAACCTTGTTTCTGGACGAGATCGGCGAGGTCAGTCCGGCGCTTCAGGTGCGGCTATTGCGGGTCTTGCAGGAGAAGACGTACGATCCTCTCGGCTCGACCCGCTCCGAAACCGCCGATGTGCGGGTTCTGGCCGCCACGAATCGGGATCTGGCGGAGCTTGTGCGGCAGGGCGCGTTTCGCGAGGATCTCTACTATCGCATCAACGTGGTGCGGCTTGAACTGCCGCCTCTTCGCCGACGCAAAGAGGATATCCCCCTCCTGGCCGACCAGTTTGTGCGTCGTTTCAACCGGCTGCAAGACCGGTCTATCGAAGGGCTGGACTCGCGGACGATGTCCTTGCTGATGGCTCACGACTGGCCGGGCAATATCCGCGAATTGGAGAACGTGATCGAGCGGGCTTTCATTCTTTGCGATTCGGGGCGGATTCAGGCCGGGCACCTGCCGGAGGAACTGATGCGGCGGCGCGGGGCTGGCAGCCCCCAGACCGACATGAGGATGGCCCGGGATCTCGTGGAGATTCATGCTATCCAGTTGGCCTTTGAACGCCACCATGGCAATCGCAATGCAGTGGCCCGGGAACTGGGCATCCACAAGAGTACTCTCTTCCGCAAGATCAAGCGCCTTGGGCTGACCCCTCCGGAGCAGGACGGCCGCTCCAAGAGCCAGGGGCAGTAGTGATAGTGCGACCCTGCTCCCTTGCACAGTTGCAGAATAGCGACCCTTCCTGTTCTTGATGGATCCCCTGACTTCTGTTTAACCCTTTCCGTTTCAATAGTGTGGCTTTCATTTTCGCCCTCGTCCTGGGATTGGCGCGCTATCTGCTCTTGTAGCAGACAAAGACCGGAGACGCGGGAGGCGTCACCCCTATGAAAGCAGCCTTTTCAGCCTGGAATGACCGGATCGCCCCCGTTTTTGACGTGGCGCGGCAGATATGGCTGGTGGAGGCGAAAGAGGGTCGCATTCTCAGCGAGACCGAGGCGAGCCTGTCCTCAGAGCCAGCCCTAGGAAAGGTCGACGAACTTTCCAGACTGGGTGTGGAGGTGCTGGTTTGCGGCGCGATCTCTCGTTTTCTGGAGGGGCTGGTGGCGGCCCGTGGAATCCACGTGGTTCCCTTTGTCGCCGGAGATCTGAAAGATGTGGTGAATGCCTGGACGCTGGACCAGATCGAGCCGGACCGAAGCACGAGATAGGTGAATACGATACCCAACAGCGCGGTCGGCACGATGCGATAAATGCTGATGTGAAACAAGCCGAACAATATGCCGACGACAAGCATCGTCCACCAGG
>JABMPG010000690.1 GCA_013203855.1 bacterium | reverse complement strand
GATGTGGTGGTCCAATACGGAGCCGTAAGGGCCCTGAAGGAGATTTCCTTAACCGTGACGGGGTGACGATCCTGCTCGTGGAGCAGAACGCCAACGAGGCCTTTCTGGACAAGCCCGGGATGTTGTGGATATTCTTGGCCTCGATCCTCATCGTCTATTGCCAAATCGACCAGCCCGGGGAGAAGATGTATCTGATGGGCACACGGTGGCGGGTACGCTGAAAAACGTATTCGACGCCGCGCACTGTCGGGGTGCGACTGTGTCACAATCTCGCTTCTGACTTGAACGGAGAGTCACCATGGATCTGAAGACGGAGTTGCTTTGGTTTGACAGTGCGGCGGCGCATTGGCTGGAGGCGCTTCCTCTGGGGAATGGGCGACTGGGGGCGATGGTTTTCGGCGGGGTGGGGCGCGAGCGGTTTCAGATTAATGAGGATACGCTGTGGTCGGGCTATCCCCGGGGGTATGACAACGAGCATACGCTGGCGTATCTCGGCGAGACGCGTGAACTGATTCTGGCCGGGCGCTATGCCGAGGCCGAGGCCCTGATCGACGAAAAGATGCTCGGGGTCCGTACGGAGTCGTATCAGCCGCTGGGGGACCTTTATCTCGACTTCGCGAATGGCGGTGAGCTTGAACAATATCGCCGGGAGCTGGACCTGACGACCGCTGTGGCTTCGACGGGATTCTCTCTGGATGGGGTCGGGTATCGGCGAGAGTCTTTCATTTCGGCGGTGGACCAGGTTCTTGCGGTCCGCCTCACCGCCGATCGTCCGGGTGCCATCACCTTTACCATGCGGCTCAACAGCCTCCTGCGTCATGACGTATCCGTGACGAAGAACGGGGATCTCGCGCTGAACGGCGTCTGTCCCAGCCGGGTCGAGCCGAGCTATCTTCGCGACGTGGCGCATTCGATCCGGCACGACGAGGAGGAGGCCGACTACGATGGCCGGCCTCTGGCGATGCGTTTTCAGGCGCGGGTTCGCGTGATCGCGGCGGGCGGCACAAGGCAGGCCGATGGAGATTCTCTGCAGATCGGCCGAGCCGATTCGGTGGTTCTGCTTTTTGCCGCCGCGACCAGTTTCGCGGGGTTCGATGTGATACCGGGTCAGTCGGGCCGGGACCCAAAGGCGATCTGCCGGGCCGCTCTCGACGCCGCTGAGCGAAAGACCTGGGACGGCCTTCGAGGCGATCACGAGGCGGAACATGGCGCTTTCTTCGGGCGCGTGAACCTGACCTTGGGTTCAGGTACTTCCGCGATCAATTTCCCGATCGACCGGCGCGTCGAGAAGGCTGCGTCGACCGGTCAGGATCCCGATCTCTACGCGCTTTTGTTCCAGTATGGCCGGTATCTGTTGATTTCTTCGAGTCGGCCCGGCACTCAGCCGGCGAATTTGCAGGGGATCTGGAATGAGGAGATGCGGCCGCCCTGGAGCAGCAACTACACTATCAATATCAACACTCAGATGAACTACTGGCCCGCCGAGACCGCCAATCTGGCGGAGTGTCACGAGCCTCTTTTCGATCTGATTGACGAACTCCGGCGCAACGGAGAGGCGACGGCACGGGTTCAGCATGGGTGCAAGGGCTGGACCTCGCACCACAATACCGACATCTGGCGGCCTTCCACCCCTGTGGCCGGCAGTTCAGTATACGCCTACTGGCCCTTGAGCGCGGCGTGGCTCTGCGCCCATCTCTGGGAGCATTACCGTTTCTGTCCGGACGAGAAATTCCTGCGGGAGCGGGCCTGGCCGGCTATGCGGGGCGCGGCGGAGTTTCTGCTCGACTGGCTTTTCGAGGACGCGGCAGGGCGTCTTATCACCGCGCCTTCGACCTCGCCCGAGAACCGATTCCTGGATCCGGCAACGGGGAAGCGGTGCGCGGTCAGCGCCGCTTCAACCATGGACCTGGCCTTGTGTCGTGAGATCTTCGGCCACTGTATCGAGGCGGCGGAGATTCTGGGCGATGAAGAGGAGTTTGCCCGATGTTGTCAGGAGGCGAGGGATCGTCTTCACCCCTATCAGATCGGCGGTAAGGGCCAGTTTCAGGAATGGTGGCGCGACTTCGACGAGCCCGAGGCACGCCATCGCCACGTCTCCCATCTCTACCCGCTCTATCCCGGTCATGAGTTCACGCCGGACGCCACGCCGGAATTCGCCGAGGCGGTCCGGAACTCGCTGGAGCTGCGCACTGATGTCTCGACGGGCTGGGCCATGGCCTGGCGGGTCTGCCTCTGGGCGCGGCTGCGGGATGGCGATCGATGTCTGCGGGTCCTGGGATATGCCATTCAGCCACTGACGGCGACGGGCGAGCCGGTTCTTCCCGTTGAGGATTCGGGGGTCGCACATCGGGGCGGGCTCTACCCGAATCTGTTCAGTGCCCACCCGCCGTTTCAGATGGACAGCAACTATGGTCTTACGGCGGCCGTGGCCGAAATGCTCCTCCAGAGCCATGCGGGGGAGATCCATCTCCTGCCCGCCCTACCGTCCGCCTGGTCGGACGGGAAGGTCACCGGCCTGCGTGCCCGGGGTGGGTTCGTAGTCGACATCGAGTGGAAACAGGGCCGCCTGACCCGGGCCGTTCTGAGATCGGAGGCAGGGGGCTCCGCCGTTGTCCGGTACGATGGCCGGCGGGAGAGGATCGAGATTCAGGCCGGCGAAGAGATTTTCGTGGGCCAAACCTCCCCCGGTGAGGGACAGGAGGGGTGTTATCTGTAGCGCGACAAGCCGGCAGGGCTTGAGAATCCCAGGTTCGCGCTTCGCTTGCCCGGGTTTTGGATCTTGGCACTTTGGCCTACCTGATCGCGTAGATGACTGCTGATTTCAGATGGGCGGGGGATTCTGGGTGCTTCATGTTGCGGCGGGTGTTGGTGGTGATTCTTTTTTGGGGCCGGCGTGTTTGCCACTCCCCTGCGCCAGAGGAAGTGCTGGATGACTTTGTCGAGCGCCAGGTCGGGAGAGAGTCTCCTTTCCAAAATGAGTTATATGGATAGTCGTAGAGACGAGAACAATTCAATGGAGAAACAGACATCGCTCCGGCCAATCGCCGTGGAAGTATAGTCAAGGGCCAAACACCAGCGAACCGCCGCGCAGCGGTTCAGGCACATCTCAAATCAACCATCCCGCGCGCGATTGGCTTGCAGAATGTCATTTCGCTCGAAACGCGACACGGAAAAGAGTAAAAGGACCGGCAGTGGAACCAGCGGTCTGGACTAAATGCGCTCGAAAGGCAATGCTATGAAACTGAAACTCAATCCCGTCTGGCCTGTCCTGAAACACTACGATCCGGACCATCTGAACCGGATCGCCCTGCCTCTGGGAGGCATCGGGACGGGGACTGTCTCGCTCGGGGGACGGGGTGACCTTCGGGACTGGGAGATCATGAACCGGCCCGCCAAGGGCTTCCGTCCGGGTCGGACTCTCTTCGCTTTGTATGCGAAACCCCAAGGCGGTGACGCCGTTACGCGCGTCCTCGAAGGGCCGATTCCCGCCGAGCTATACGAGGGCGCCCATGGATCACCGGCCCCGGATGCCGGCCTGCCTCGTTTCCGCCAGGCGACCTTTCATGCGGCCTATCCGCTCGCCCAGATCGCCCTGTCCGATCCCGGAGTACCCGTCGCCGTTCGCCTCGAAGCCTTCAATCCCTTGATTCCTCCGGACGCGGATGCGAGTGGGATTCCGGTGGCGGTCTTTCGGTTCGTCCTGTCCAATCGGACGGGGAAGTCTGTCCAGGCGTCGGTCTGCGGCGTTCTCGAAAACTTCATTGGTTTCGACGGGAAGGAAGGGATCTGCATCGACAATCGCGTGGAATTCCGCGAGGAATCGATGCCCCGGCTGAAGGGGCTTTTCTTTTCGTCCAACGGGGTGGACCCGAAGGCGGAGCAGTATGGCACGATGGCCTTGACGACAACCGGACCCGGCGTCACGGCCCGCGCCCTGCCCCTGAATCGGATGTGGCGAACCGATCTTCTGGCTCTGTGGGACGACTTCAGCGAAGACGGAAAACTGGAAGGGGGATTTGGAGACGGACAGGGAGAAGGCGCTACGCGCCCCCAGGGCGCCCTTGCGTCGAGTGTGCGAATCCCGCCGCGCGGCGAGAAGGCGATCACGTTTCTCCTCACCTGGCATTTTCCGAACCGCCGGACCTGGACCCCCGCGAAGAATGGGGAGGGTTGCGGCTGCGGGACCGGCTGCAGCGACGATCCCGACATGATCGGGAACTACTATGGCCACCAGTATCGCGACGCGTGGGACGCCGCCGCGCGCACGGCGGCTGGTCTGAAGGGGCTCGAGGCTGGCACGGTTGGCTTCGTGCGGACCTTCTGTGAGACGGACATTCCTGAGCCCGTCAAAGAAGCCGCCCTGTTCAACCTGAGCACGTTGCGCAGCCAGACCTGTTTCCGCACCCCGGACGGGTTTCTCTATGGCTGGGAAGGCTGCAGCGATCGGGAGGGAAGCTGCCTCGGGTCGTGTACGCACGTGTGGAACTACGAACAGGCCCTGGCCTTTCTATTCGGCGACCTTGCCCGGGACCAGCGCCGCGTCGAGTTCCTCCACGCCACCCGCGATAACGGACAGATGTCCTTCCGCGTTCATCTTCCCCTGCCCCGCGCGACCGAATACGGTCTTGCCGCTGCCGACGGCCAGATGGGATGTCTGATCAAACTGTATCGCGACTGGCAACTGTCAGGCGACGATGCCTTCCTGCGCGAGGTCTGGCCCAAAGCCCGCAAAGCAATCGAGTTCTGCTGGATTCCCGGTGGCTGGGACGCGGACCGTGATGGGGTGATGGAGGGTTGTCAGCACAACACGATGGACGTGGAATACTACGGCCCGAACGGCCAAATGGCAATCTGGTACCTGGGCGCGCTCCGTGCGGCGGAGGAGATGGCGCGTTACCTCGGCGAGGCCGATTTCGCCGATACCTGCCGGGACCTCTTCAAACGGGGCAGCGCCTGGATTGACGAAAACCTTTTCAACGGAGAGTACTATGAACAGGAGATCCGGCCCCTGCTTCCCGACAAGATCGCGCCGGGGTTGCGTCACGAGACCATGGGCGCGCGTGATCCGATGAAGCCGGACTTTCAGCTCGGGACGGCCTGCCTGGTCGACCAGCTCGTCGGTCAATTCCTTGCCCACATCTGCGGGCTGGGCTATCTGACGGATCGGGCCAAGGTGCGGAAAACCCTTCGCGCCATCTTCCGCCACAATTTTAGGCGCGGGCTGCGCAATCATCCCAACAACATGCGCACCTATGTCCTCAACGACGAGTCGGCACTTCTCATGGCGACCTATCCGCGCGGCAACCGCCCCGAGAAACCCTTCCCTTATCATAGCGAGGTGATGACCGGCTTCGAGTACACCGCTGCCGTGGGCATGATCTACGAGGGGCAGGCCGACAACGGCTTCGAGATCATCCGGGCGATCCGCGACCGCTATGACGGCCGCCGTCGCAGCCCCTTCGACGAAGCCGAGTGTGGCCACCACTACGCCCGGGCACTGGCGAGTTGGGCCGGCGTCCTCGCCCTTAGCGGCTTTCACTACTCCGGCGTCGATCACGTCATGACTTTCGGCGACATTGAAGGGACGCACTTCTGGTCCAACGGCTTCGCTTGGGGCGCCTGCTGGGTTCGGAAGAGTGGGAAAGTCCGCCGGGTGGAGTTGAAGGTGGAGCGAGGGAGTCTGAGTCTATCAAAGTTCCGGATCGAGGGTCTCGGGGAGATCGAGTTTAAGATTCGGAAGACGATCGGTTCGGGGAAATCGGCGAAGTGGGTCGTGACAGATGCGCAAACTGGGTAAAAGACAGAATCTTTCGCGTCTTTTCCTGAAATAAGGATTCAGCGGGATGTGTCTTTTATACATGAACGGCAGAATGCGGTGTTGCCACAAGCCGTGCTCCCGTTCGACGGAATCAGCAGTACTGTCTGCGACCCTATTCTGAGGAGGAAGCGCTGTTATGTGTTTTTTGCGACGTGTGATGTTGATTGCTGTGTTAGCTGGTTTGACGGTGGCTGCGACTCGCGTTCCTGCCGAAAACGTGGAGATGACGCCCTACAAGATCATTCTGAACGCCCAGGGGAGTTTTGAAGATGTCCAGGCCATTGTCGCCCTTTCTCTGGCTCCCGCCTCACAAGTGATCGACTTCGACATCAGCCTGTCTCTGAATGGCGTGGTTGTGGCCCAGGCAATCTCCTGTTACTACTGCGTGATCGACCAGAACCTGTTGATCGGGTTCGATCGGACGGCTCTGCAGGCGGATGCCTATGTCCAGAGTATGGCCGGGCAAGATGTGATTGCCGACGTGGAGGGAACCGTGACGGCGGTCGCCTCGGATGGCTCCATGGTGATACGGTCCTTTTCGGGATCGGATCCGGTAGAGATTGCGGATCCTGGCAAGAAGGGACGCTGAATACGCGGGTGGACCCATAACCCGGAGTGGAAAGAGTCCGGGCCTGCGACAAGCGGGTCCGGACTTTCGTTTTTCTTGGATCAGGAAATGCGTATTTTCTTACCGAGGAGCCGTACGGCGTTTGCGGTCGTGACGCGGGCGATTTCTTCGAGGGGCTTTTCGAGGACTTGGGCAAGGACGGCGGCGGTGTGAGCGACATATGCCGGCTCGTTGCGGTCGCCGCGCATCGGCACGGGCGCGAGATAGGGCGCGTCCGTCTCGAGGAGCAGCGATTCGAGGGGCACGGCCCGCACCGACTCGCGCAGGTCGTCGCTCTTCTTGAAGGTGATGACGCCGCCGACGCCTAGATAGAAGCCCATCTCTGTCAGTCGAACGGCCTGTTTGGCGTTGCCGCTGAAACAGTGGACCACGCCGCCGATCTGGGGCAGGTTGAGTCTGTCTATCATCTCGAAGAAGGTGTCCCAGGCATCGCGGACGTGAATGACGAGGGGGAGGTGGAACTCGCGCGCGATTTCGGCCTGGGCGGCGAAGATCTCGGCCTGTTGCTCCCGGGGTGAATTGTCGTAATAGAAGTCGAGGCCGGTTTCCCCCAGGGCGACGACCTTGCCCGCTTCAACCCCTTCTCGGCAAAGCGCCCGGAGTTGGAGATCGGTTTCGTCCGTCCAGTTTTCGGCATGATGGGGATGAACCCCGACGGCGGCCACGAGCTGCGCATCGGGCCAGGCCCGGGCGATCTCCAGGGCACGGCGGCTCGAATCCAGCTTGTCTCCCACGGCCACGATACTGGTCACGCCGGCGGCCGTGGCGCGTTGGCAAACCGAATCCATGTCCGTGCTGAACTTCTCGTCGGCCAGATGGCAGTGGGTGTCGACCAGGGCCAGGGTCTGGGCGGAACTCATGTGCGGGTCTTCTTTGCGGATCGGGCGCCTTTGCGGGGGGAGGTCACTCGCTGAACGTCGATCTCGCCGCCGCAATGAACATCGAGAGAGATGGCGGTCTCTACGGCTTTATAGGCGAGTTCTTCGGCCGTGAGGTCGTGGTCGAAGAGAACCTGGAGAGCGCCGAGGGCAAAATCCGAGCCGGATCCGATGGCGTAGTATTTTCGGAAGGGCGTGATGCTCATGTCGGAGGATATGGAGAAGATCCCTTGGCGATTGACGACGAGAAACGAGGAATCGAGATCGGCGAAGGGGCTTTTGTCATCGTTGTTGGCTTGGTCGTTCACCATGCCGTATCGCTCGTGCAGGTCCCGATATAGATTCAGGAAGAAGGAAAGGATGGCCTTGCGGTTGGCGAGGCCGGAGACGCGCTTGCGGCTGATGAAATCGTCGAAGATGTCCTCGTAAAACCCCCATCCGGTAGAGGCCAGCCAGGCGGGTCCGACCGGCCGGATCTTGCGGGCGACGTGATTGTCCACAGGCAGGCGCAGATTTCCGAAAGTGGTCTGGCTGTCCGACGCGATGACGGTCTGGTTGTCTTTGGTGACGGCTACGACGATGGACATGCTCTGCTCCTTGAACTAAGAGAGCACAGAGGACACTGAGAGAAGATCTCGGTATCCTTGTGCTCTCGGTGACTCTACCAAGCGGGGCGCCGTCCTCGGACCGCGCCTCACTCTTGTGGCTTCTCGTCCTTCGAGGTGTCGATATCGAGTTTGTTGAGCAGGTCGCCCAGGTTGATCCCGCCGCGCTCGGTGGGATTGGCCTTGAACTGTTTGAAGGCCACGCGCTGTTCCGCTTCGATCAGCGCTTTGCGGCTCAGGGAGATCTTGTTGCTTCCCTTTTCGATCTTGGTGATCTTGCAGCGGACCTTGTCGCCCACCTTGAAGAAGCTCTCCGGTTTTTCCACCCGTTCCAGATCGATCTGGGAGACGTGGAGAAAACCGTCCAGTTTGGGCGCGAGGGAGACGAAGACTCCCGTCGGGATCATGCGCACGACTTCGCCTTCGACGATGCTGCCGGCGGGATGCTCCTCCATGAACCGGTCGGAGGGGCTGGTGGTGAGTTGCTTGACTCCGAGCGAGATGCGCCGGGTGGTGCGGTCAGTCTTGAGAACGACGGCCTCGACCTCCTGGCCAGCTTGGAGGATCTCACCGGGATGCTTGATCTTGTTTTCCCAATCCAGGTCCGAAATGTGAATCATCCCCTCGATGTCGTCGGTCAGCTTCACAAAAGCGCCGAAGGGGGCGAGGTTGGTCACGGTGCCCTTAACGCGGGTGGCGCGGGGGAACTTGCGCTCGGCCTCGAGCCACGGGTCCTCGACCATCTGTTTCAGGCCAAGGGAAAGCCGCTTGCGCGCGGTGTCGATCGAGACAATCATGGCGCGAACCGTGTCGCCTTCTTTGGCATGATCGGTCACTTTCTGAGGGCTTTTGGACCATGTCAGATCAGAGACATGAATCAGCCCGGTGAGGCCTTCCTCAATGCGAACAAAGGCGCCGAAGCGGGTTACGGAAGCGATCTCGCCTACGATCATGGAGCCCTCGGGGTATTTTTCCGCGACGGTTTCCCACGGATCCACCCTCAGAGCCTTGCGGCTGACGCGCACGCGGCCGGTCTCGCGGTCTATCTGCATAATCTTGACTTTGACGGTTTCGCCCACGGTGAGCAGAGCCGCCGGCAGCATGCCGCGATCCCACGAGATCTCCTCGCGGGGCAGGAAGGCATCCAGTCCGGCCACCTCGAGGAAGGCGCCGAAGTTGAGAATCGACTTGACGGAGCCTTCAAGAATCTCGTCTTCGTGGATCTTGTCCAGGGCGGCCTGAATCTCGCGCCGTTTGTGCTCTTCGATGATGCGACGGCGGGACAGGACCGCTCGTCGTCGGCGTTCGTTCAGGTCGATCACCAGCGCCTCGACGTCCTTGTTCACCCATTCTTCCAGGTTCTCGACTCGCTCGTCGGAAATCTGGGAGGCGGGCATGAAGCAATCGATGCCGACATCGACTAGGATGCCCGACTTGACCACGCGGGTGACCCGTCCGGAGATGGGAGTTTTCTTCTCGAAGGCTTCCTGAAGGCGGCGCCAGGCGTTCTGGAAGCGGGCGCGCTTGTAGGAGATCTGAATCAGTCCCGACTCTTCGTCGCGGCCCTCGACGAGCACGTCGATCTTCTCGCCCTTGGTGACCCGGACTTGGCCGGATGAGTCCAGGAACTCTTCGATGGGAATGATCCCTTCGGCCTTGTCGCCCATGTCGACCAAGACGTGGTCCTTGCGGACCTCGACGACGGAGACGGTGGCGAGGGAGTCGACCTCGTGCTCCACGATGTCGAGATAGTC
>JABMPG010000689.1 GCA_013203855.1 bacterium | reverse complement strand
GTTTTGTCCTCATGCGCAGTGGGGTTGCTGCCATATCGCGTGAAGCCTGAACAATACTCAGAAATCAGGGGATCACGAAAACCACATCGTCTGAACCAGGATCCATAATGCCGGGAATACCGTACTGGGATAGATATCCGTCCACGTTGAACCCGAGTTTCTGCCATCCCGCCGCATTGTGGAGGCCAGACAAGCGAGTGGCGTTATATTGATCCGGCCCGTTTCCCACATCGTCAAGGGCCTGGAATTCGGCATCAGCCGGGGCATATTTCGAATAGATCTTATAGGCCTCGGCATCATTGCGCATGGCGGGCGTGACTTCAGACACGTTGCTGGGGCCTCCCGGAATTCCGTTCTTGCCATAACTAACGACGGCGGCGAGAAAATTTGGGGACTCCGTCGGCTTTTCCAGCCATCGTAGCTCCACGGTGCCATCCGGATTAGTCTCCATCCGGATAAGATAAACGACGTAGGGATTCCCCCACGGATCGGCGGGCCAGTCAAGCACGACATAGCTCCCCGCCCCGGTGGACGCATAGGCGTCGGGAGTAGGAATGCGCATGGTGGTGTGGTAGCCCGTATAGCCCGGAGCGATCACCTGCCGCTGGAGAGAGGAAGGCAGATAAGGGCCGATCCAGTTTTCAGTGATGGTCCGCCCCTGAGGCGCATTCTGCGCGTACTGCCCGAGCGCGTCAAAATCCGGCGGCAGACCAATCTGGTTGGTCCCGAATCTGCGTTCGATCATCGGTTGCGGCAGGGTCAAATAGCCCACCTTCGGGAAAATCCCGAAGTCCATATAAGCCATGCTCAAAACATGAGCAATTGTGCGGGCGTCCGCAACGGAAGATTTTCGTTTCGAAGAATCGACCAGATACTGGGTCGAGAAAATAGCAAGAGACGAGAAGAGGGAGATCAGTGCCGCAACGATTAGAATCTCCATCAGCGTGAAGGCGCGGATTTTTCGAGAGGCGGAAAACTGCATAATCTATCTCGGGTCTTTTCTCTCCGGCGGTTTCGGCTGCACAAAACCTCTACCCTGAAGTTTAATCTCTTCACCGGCCAAAGTCAACGCTAACTTGCCCCACACGGGCCGAGGCGTCCTTCGCATGCACAAAACGCCAATCCAGTACATCCACTCCGTGCGCCCCGACATTCACCAGAGCGCGACACCCCCGCCGCGAAACGCCCCCCGCGCGGTCTCCCTCATACACGGGAAAAGAGGTGATCGAAAACGCCGTCGAATTGAAGGTCACGAGATCGGCGAAAGAAAGCAGAGCGTCGAGACGATCCAGAAGATCCTGCCCTTGCCAGACATTGTCATCTGCTACCACATCGGAAAGCCCCCCGAGCGGGCGCCATTCCTCAGGCTCCTCGTAGCTCGGACGCCTTGCCAGAAAACGATGGCGCATGATCCCGGCGACCATGCTCTGCTCAAATCCGGGCAGAACCTCGAGAACTTCAGGAGGCGCGGTGTTCAGATTGATTTTGCCGAAAGAAAAGGGCTGGACCTCCAGATCCTCATCGGGCCGCCACACCTGAAGGACCCCGGACTCGCTGAAGGGGCCGTCGATGTCCCCAGCGCTGAAAGCATCCAGAAGCCGGGCGTCGGGAAGAGAGTCATCGAGAACAGTCGGGGCCGGATACAGAGCCGAATAGCGGGACCTCTCCCCCCGGACTTCGTCTATCCCAATCGGGACGAGAAGAACCTCGGCGGAGTTCAGGAAAGCCCGATCCCGGCGCTCCCCCATCGCCTCCCGCGCAATCGTGTCGTAAGCGAGAGTCGGCTCGGGAAGAGAGGCTCGGAAAGGAGAAGCGACATCCGGCCGCCCCTCATGATCGAAAACGCTCTGCCGGTGGAATCCCCGGTGGATCCCGTTGAAGCGGCCGTTGGTATAGGTGAGATGATCGACCAGCCGACCCTCGTTGTCATAAAGGCGGACGATGGCGAAATGGTCGGGCAGGTCCATAAGAAACTCCTCGACCAGTTGGCTCTGGGAACCGGAAGGCAGTATCTTGAAAATGTCAAAGAAACTACCCATATTCGGAATGTCTTCCGGATCCGGATCGTTCTCATTCATAATATCGTCAGTGAGAACCAGAATCCCGCCGGGGGGCAAAACGGTCTGGATGATGTAAGAACCGACGCCCCAGTCCAGCCTCCATCCGTACATCTCGACCACCTTCGAGAGCGGATTGAAGATCTCGATATACTCCCCGTTGTCGCCGTCCTCGGGAAAGGTGATCACATCGGGGCAGACCTCCGTGATAATCGGGGTAAGCTCATAGCCAAGAAGGGGCGCCTCGATCTCCGAAAGAAAATGCTGCGTAGGGACAGAATCTTCATCCCGCCAGTCGACCAGGTTCAGGGCAAACTGGAGCAGGTCGCGCTCGGCCCCCTCGGGATAGAGAACCCGCAAGAGACGATAGAACCGGTCAACATCGAGTTCGTTGAGAGGAGCCCGGAGAAACGGACGCTCCTCCTCGTCATACCAGATCTCATAGGAGGCGGAGAAAGGGGTAAGATAGGGCGAGATGGCCTCATAGAGCGCGTCGTTCATCCCCGGAAGGGCGCGCAACTGCGCCAGATTGAGATAGGGCGTGTCGTCCCCGACGGGCAAGTCCCGAATATCGAGATTGAAGCCCCGGCCTTCGAAATCATTGATGAAGGATGAGGAGACGGCAGGTATTTCCGGGGTCCGGGCTGACGTCTGGCGGAGGTGCACTCGTCCCGGACGCCGCGCCCGCCGCTCGAGGATTCCCGAGAAGGACGAGTTTTCAAGCCCCGACTCGACTATCTGCACGGGGCCGATCTGGGGAATATCGCCCAAGGTACCAGGCACGCCGTCAGGACCGTACCGCGCCCGAAGAAGAGCCTGGGTCAGTTCGGGAATCAGATCGGCGTCAACGCCGGCCTTAACGGCCTGCTTGCTGAGAAAATCATTAAGAACGGCGAAAGGCAAGGTTCCGAACTCGGCCTGACCGGACTCGGGATTGTAAGGACGTATGGCATTGAGGTTGATGAGCCCAGACTGGTCCTGAACGGAGAGGCGGGGGGAGGCAGCCGACTTGGCGGACAGAGACGCCATGGCCGGACGCGTATCACCGGACAAGGCAAACATGTCACCGGTCCCCGAATTCATGTCCGTCGGATGCCCCAGCGTGTGGGCGAGAATCTGATTGGCGGCCGGAATGCCCCCTGCGGTGGCCATCCGCCTCTGCACGCTCCGCCCCGCATTATCGGCGGCCAGAGCCTCGAGCCGGGAAACATACAGCAGCGTCGTGGCCATCAGGGTGAGCACGGCCAGAAGGACCAGAACCAGAAGGAGGATCGACCCCTGGCGTGAGCCGGCCTGAAAAAGGCGATGATGGAATCGAAATCTCATGGATTGACCTGCGAATCACGCCTGAAGGCCGCGTCGAGAATGACACTCTCCAAGTTTACCACAGTTCGCATCGTCACCGTCTGAACCGGTTCGCCCGGAACGTAGATCTCTTTGGGCCGCTGATCGGCATAGACGGTCAACTCGATGAGAACCGAGGCGGGGGCCATGAAGGTCTGAGTCGTCAAATCGTCCGAGTTCCACTCGGTCTGCCAGTCCTGGCTCTGGACCGAAGCATTGGAGTCCCAGTACAGGCAGTTGAAAGACAGCACATCGAAGGCGACGGGACGGGCAGGCTCGGCCAGGAACTCGGTGGCATTGATCGTCTGCGTGGACAGACGCACCAGCGCCCAGGCATTTTCCTCCTGCTCGAAGTCCTCCTCGACGCGATAGAGCACATCTTCGTACTGATAGCCCGCGCCGGGAGGCGGCTGGATGCGAAAGAAGATCTGGTCCAGGTGAAACTTGACATCCTCGTCCACCTGAGCGTCGCCATAGTCCGCCGCGCCGAAATAGTGGTCCCGTTCCGGTAGCAGGAGAGTGCCGCTAGTGACGACGGCATGCCGGTCATCCGTGGCGGCCCAGTCGCCATCGTCGTCCTGCCCGTCGGGCTGCTCCTCATCCACCTCGTCATCGCCGTCCTGATCGATGCCGTCACCGTAGTCCAGAGCCTGGTCGGTTCCAACGAAAAGAGTGGGAGTCCGGCCGATCGCGGGCTTGATATCGTTGGAAAGGGTTTCCAGAGTGCTACGGGCGTTGTCCCCGGCGTTCAGGCGCACTTCCGACTCTTCCGAGAGGCGCAGGATCATCATAAAGGAAGTCAGAACCGCGCTCAGCAGGAGACCGGCGATCGCAGCGGCGATCAGAACCTCGACGAGGGTCAAACCACGTCGGGAACAAGTTCGGAAGAGAAAGGAAATGTGTTTGCCAAATCGCATGCCGTCGTTCGTATCCTCTTGTCAGCGGAAGCCGAACCGCAGTTCGTAGAGCACATCCTCGGTAGGTTTGAAATCCGCGGCATACCGGACGATAATTCGCGGGATGCCGTGAGTAGTGGTCAAATCCGAAGAATCCACAGGCTCCGGATCGATCTCGGAGCGGTTGCCAAAGCTATAGGCAAAACGTTCGTCCTGGGCGAAGACAATGCGCTCGGTAGCTTCGCCGGGAGGCTCGTGAACGGTGACGGCCTGGATGAGGAGCGCCCCGCGGGTGTCGTCCCGGCGGATTTCCTCGGCCTTCATCTGGGCCAGAAACGCCGCGTTGGACTTGTCGATCGAGTTCTGGTTCTGCCGCAGGGCCATGGGAAAAAAGGCGGCGATGGCAGTGATGCCGGTGATGAGGATGACAACGGCAACCAGAACTTCGAGCAGCGAGAAGGCACGGTTGCGTGGCGTGAAGAAACCCATGCCCTACCTCCTCTCGCCGGGATAGACGCGGACCCGGCCCGTGGCGCCAAAAACGCGGATGGAAGTGTAGTTCTCCTCCAAGTCCGGATCGGCGCTCGTGTGGATAAGATGAAACAACGCTCCCTGGCTCCCCCCGTCGGGAGCAATGCTGCGCCCATCAGCGCTGAAGAGAACAGAGAGAACCGGATTCTCGGCCTGGGTGGTAG